>CAYLKB010000047.1:7508-11804 GCA_964384165.1 uncultured Methanosarcinales archaeon | reverse complement strand
CCTTCTCCTTCTCCTTCTCCTTCCCCTTCTCCTTCTCCTTCTCCCTCACCTTCCTCTTTAAAATACATACATGCAGATGAATCAGGTTCTCTTGTACAAGCAGTTGACTCTTCATTACACATAGGAGGACTTGGACTATCCCCTCCACCACATTGTGCTACTTCCCAAAATATTCTAAACAAATCGCATGTTTGACAAACAGTCTGACAATTACCTTCTCCATCACAAACTTCTTCACATTCACAAGGCTCAGTTCCACATTTCTCTTCAAAACAATCCTTTGCACATGAATTTGGTGAATTATCAGAAGGACTATTCACACAATAAACTCCTCCACCATTAACACAACCTGCATAATCAACACAATTTCCACTAATTGAACAAGTAGGATCGTAATTTATTCTATGAGGAGATGGCATGCACTGTTTTAGTATATTAACTCTGTAACCAAACTTAGCTTTAATTGGTTTTGATGCTTCATTATTATCAATATATGAACCAGTTTTCTCAATACATTCAACATTTACAGAAAATGCAACACCGGGTTCAGCTTTCCACCTAACTGATTGTGCACCTGAACCTCCCCCACTACTACCTCCCAATGTTCCAGGAATAACAACAGAATCAGATCTAGACAAAGCACTTCTTTCAACATCTAATTCTCTATCAACTTTTGTATAACTCATACCACTATTATATGAAATTGTAGAAGACTCAATAACAGAAACAGACTCATCCCAAATATTTGCCATTGTGCTCATATCACTAGCTCCACTTCCAGAACAATATGAATCTCTACCTCCAGACATAAAAGAAACACCTACATGATCGTTCATATTCGCAGTCTGAATGCTATATGAACATTCAACACTTGTACCATTAAAATATTTAGATTGCACTTGTGAAAAATATTCGTTAATTTTATTATATACAAATTCTTCATCAAGTCCAGTTTCAAGTGGAGGCACTCCTGCAGGTTCTCCGCAAACACAAGTGTCCCCACAAACTGCATGAAATGAACCAGCAACCATATTAAACAAGTCAACACCTTCATTATTATTCCATTCTTTGTAAATTTTATACATTGTCAAATAAATAGAAAAATCATATTCAAATTGCATCTCATCTTTAACATAATTGCCATCTTCATTTATTTCAACAGCAATACCTGATAACATAAAAGTTAATATCTCTTCTTCATAATCAACTTCATATGTAATTTCCATATTAGAATAATCAAGATTATTATATACAATATCATCACTGCTGTTAAGTTTTTTCATAACTTCATATTCTAATTTAGTTTTCAATGTCTCAACATATTCCTCAACAGTTGGAGGATATGGGCCATTCTCAAACCAAGAATAAGTATCATCATTATACCCAGAATCAAGAACTACTGCAAGCGACTCCCAAAAAGCATTGTTAACACTGCTATATACTGTCTGCTGGTCTGTACGCGGATTAAATATATCCGCCGAAGTTACAAATAAATTACTATTATTTCCAAGATAAAGAAATAAAGTAGATATCATAACAATCGCCACTAATGAAATTGCTACTGCATTTGCTTTTTTCATACTTATCTTTTTAAAAAAACATATTTATAATTTTATATTGACTACAAAGTAATAACTGATAATAAACATACAATCTTAAAAATAATTTTATTCCATATTTAATATAATAAAATTTCAAAAAATAAATATCAACTATTTTTCTTAACAATAGCATAACCTATAAGAACTAATGCAATCAAAACAAACAACACACCAACAATAGTAAAAATCAGATTCCCCCCATCATCTTGAACTTCTTGTTCTGCTTTAATTTTTTCAATATCAGGTATTTTTACATTTATTTTATTATCAACATCATCAACATTATTATCATCTTCATCTCCACTATCATTATTGTTATTATCATCATTAGAACTTTGATTTTGATTATTTTGAAAATCATCTAGATTTTTTCCAATATCATCAATTTTAACTTTATAATATGAAAGCCCTAACTTATCAACTATCTCAACAAAAACAGCATCTTCATCATATGGAAGCAAATATGTCTCCATTATATAATCAGGATTTGGCATTGGTTTATTGCCTGGGCCTATAACATTCATGATATATGGTTTAGAAAATTTATAATTATCAATTTCAGAACCATATTTATCCAATGTCTTGATAATAAAAAAATAATCAAAATGGTCTTCCTGTGTAAAACCATCTAAAATATAATAATTATCTATAATAAAAGAACCATTATACTTAACTTCAAAAGCATACAATTCCGTTTTATAAACTTTATCCATTGAAAAAACAGATACTGATACAAACAATATCACCATAAACCCAAAAAACAAATTAAATAATTTTTTTCTCTCCATTTTTTTAACCCTAATCATATTTATTCAATTCTCCTTGCAAATAATACTCATCTACAGGCCCCCATCCATCAGCCCAATCAGTAACATCCCCAGTATGTCTCATAATATTATTAAATCTCTGCCTATAATAAGAATTTGTAGTACATCCGCTATAAGTAGTCCCATCAAACCCAGGAATTGAGCTCCAACTTGGAGCAGATGAAGTTGTAGCACAATTTCTATTTTGTATAACACTAGGCGCACTACCAGTATATACATATTCATCATTTAAAACACCAAACATATGTCCATATTCATGAACAAAAGTCTGACCAAAATTTGTTGATGATGCAAATTTTCCATAATCACATGTAAGTGACATTTTCAAATAATTCCCAGGCATTGCATGAGGCCAAATCCTAGGGTCCTGGGTAATATATACTCCCCCATCAAGCCAAGAATAACTATTGAATATAGAATCAAATCTTGATTGCTTTGAAATCTCATAAGTACTACCACAACTCCCAGAGGGATAAGTTGATAATCTATCAATTATATAATAATAAATATTTTTGTAAGTCTCAATAGTACTTCCAGAAAAGAAATTTGTTTTTTGCAACGACATTGAACCTGTGGTAAATCCATATTGAAGATATTGTCTTGCCTCAGCATCAGTCAATCCTTCAAAAATAATCATCACATCATATTTTTTTTTATCCCCATCACCCATCCACAATTTAGGATACTCATCAATAGCCTTAATTACTTCCCACTCCACAGTTTGAGCACTCTCTGCACCAACTATTGCCTCAATAGTATAAGTATTTGACCCTTCACCTAATGTAATATCAATAGAACATCTATATTCATAATCACTAAGTTTATCTATTATCATATCATACTCATTTGTCCCAAGAGTATTTTCTATTGTAATTTTACAAGAATCAGGCCTCTTATTAACAACAGTCTGAATAATAACTGACTCCTCAACAACTTCCTCACCATCAAGAGGAGTTGGAGGTACTAGATATTCAATAGCAAGCGAATCATCATAAGTTACAATCATCTCCTTACTCATGATTATAAGACCATTATTAACTGAAACATTTATTACATTCTCGCCAGGATAAATTTCAACATTTACTTCACAAAAATCCTGATATACATCAGGAGTTACATCCATACCAACTGTTTTTGTATCACTTGTACCATCAACTTTCAAACTGCAAGACTCAACATCAGACTCAGCCCAGACTTTAACAGTAATTAAAGGAATACTAACAGTAAACTCATTATTTGGAGTAGGAGGCCTAACAAAATCCATATCAAAAGGCTCTATTACATAAGAAACTAATCTTTCAGCAGTATTTACAGAATCTCCATCAACTTCAACCTCAACATAATAATGATTATGTCCAAGTTCAGCAGTAAATTCCCCAGAACAATAATAAAGTCCATTTCCATCATTATAATATTTTTCAGGCAAATCAACTTCCCACTCATTTCCATCAGCATCTCTAGCATGCAAAGTACAAGAACCAGAAAGAATCTCTGCATTAACAGAAACATTAACTGGAATTATATTATTATATCTAACATCACCATTATTAGGAGTAGGATATGCAAATTTAACTTGCATCGGTAATTTTTCATAAATTACTCTTCTTGAACCCGTCTGAGTAGATGTTCCACTACCAGAAATCTCAACATTATAAGTATTAATCCCTTCTTCAAGAACAATATCACCAGAACAATAATAAACACCTTTTGCAACAGAATATCCCTTATTTGATAAGGTATGAGTAGTCTGACCACTAGAAGTTATTAATGTCAACTCACAGGCATAAGATGATAAATCCTTATCAGAACTAACATTTACAACATAATTTTTATCATATACTTTAGCTTCATCAAATAATGTAGGTAGA
>CAYLKB010000047.1:2967-7498 GCA_964384165.1 uncultured Methanosarcinales archaeon | reverse complement strand
ACATCTGGAGGGCAAGTATCCGATGTGCTAATTGTCTCATATAATTCATAAACACATTCCCCATATACATTACAACATTCCATTACAATATCATAATCTCCCTGTTTGCAATAATTTACATCTACTTTTTGAGTAAAACCAAAATCAGTCTCAATCAATTCATCAGTTACATCATTAACTACAACAAAAGTCCTACATTTCATATTCTCATCAAACTCAGAAGAAATAATAAACCTCTTCTCATCAGATACCTCATAAGTTGTTATATTCACAATTGGATTATCATCTCTTATTTCATGAACCATTGAACTAACATCTATAATCAGGAAAATTCCTGCAATTCCTAAAAATACTGCCACAATTATTGATATTGGTAAGTTCATTTTTTATTTTTATAAGTCGATGCCCAGCACATCTGCAAACATCGATTTGAATATCCAGTAACCTCCAAATAAAATAATGGAGAAAATCAGAAAACCTATTTGTGCCTCCTTAACTGTTTTAATTACATTATATGTACTATATCCATTTTGAATATTAGATTTAATTAAAGCCAAAATTAAAAGAATTTCAACAACATAAAATGCAATAATAAGTTCCAGATAAACAGGAGAAACAATTTTCTCAATATCGATAAGTTCTAGTTGTATAGCATCTCCACTTCCACCAAGATTTGCAACAACTTCCAACTGAGAAGTTAAAAACTCAATAAATGTTACAACAAACATTGCCATAATAATAGCCATTGCCCCAAGCATTGGAGCAAGCATAATCATTGTTGATGAAATTAAAGTAATAGTATCATTTAATAATGTTAATATATAATCATCTAATTTTACAATATTAATCCTCTGTTCCCTAACTTTCTTAGCAACAGATGCAGCCTCTTTTAATGAAAAATCACTAAATGAAGTAACTTGTTCTATAATCTCATTAAAACTTTTAACAGCAGAAATCTGATTTAAATTAACAAGAATAAAATTTTTAAGATTTGTCTTTAAATGTGCAAGTTTAAATGAAATCTTCTCCAAAAGACCAACACTAGGATGCTCTTTAAAACCATGTCTGATATAATCATTTACAATTTCCTTGAAAATATTCTCCATAGGAACACTAAGTGACAAATATGTAGCAAAATAATTCAAAAGGTGTGGCAGATCTTCCTCAACTGCTCTGTGTCTCTCATACAATTTTCTATTATTATAATAATAAGTAGCAGTCACTATATATATAGAAACTGAAATTCCAGCAGGAATTAACCAAACATAAAATATAGTTCCTATCCCAAAAGAATCAAATGTTACTACAGAAGGGTCATTTTCCATTAAAAAAATTGTTGCTGGTATCATAAAACCTATAAAAACCAATGCAGCAATAATCATAGTCTTTTTATCTATAGGTTTATAATCTTCTGACTCTTCGATAGATATATTTGAAAGTTGAAGTCTCTTTGCAGAAAAATTAAGACCATTTACAAACAGAAATGTTGGGATTAAAATATTAAAACCCAAAAATAAAATACTAGCTTTAATTGTATCAGGCATAAAAACAGAAACAAGAGGAACAAGCATCATAAACATTACTGGAAGCATAATTCCAAGCATGATAACTCTAGTAATTTTTTGAGTCAATTCTTCCGAACTTCTCTTTTGTTCAATATTGTATGAAAGAATAATCTGGTCAATAGATTCATCCATTATCTCTTTTGCTTCATCTTGTGATGAAAGGGATGCTACCTCTAAAAGTTTAAGTGAATCCACAAACTCAGGAGAATATTCATTCCATATAGTAGTATAATCTTTAAATGCTTCACCAAGACTAATATACTCTTTTCTCTCAAGTTTAAGTAAAATATTATTAAATTGTTCTTTTAAAATACCTTTAGTATAATCAAGAGAATTAAATAATGCATATTCTAAATTTGCTTTCATAGAAAGATACATTGCAAATCTCATAATAGTATTAAGCATTTCTTTTTTATATTCCATAATTTTATTTAAATAATAAATTTGAGTTGGATAAACAAATAGTATAGTAGCTGCAACAAAACCAAAAAAAGTAAAAGTTGTAAAATATATCTCAGCACCCAAAATAAACTCTAAAATTATTGATAATGTTATAAAACCCAAACAAAAAATACCAGCAGTATTTACAATATCAGAACCTTTATAGGGAAATAAAGTAAACTTTAACTTCTCATCAATACCTCCCAAATCATAATTAAAATTTATTGCTTTTCCAAGTTCATAAATTTTGTCCATGAATATACCTCAACACTTCAAGCTCATAACTATGCATAACTCCAGCTACTTTATTCTTATCCTTAAAGTCAGTAATATCCCTGTAAAATTTTAAAAACATTGTACTCATAGCTTTCGTATGCTTAGCTTCTAAATATTTTCTATCTTTAACATTATCCAAAATTATATCTTTAGCTTGTCTTCTAATATCAATATCTGTTAAAATATCATCATAATCTTTGTAGGTACTAGTATTCTTAAGAATTTGTTTTAAAACAAAACAATTTTTATTAAGATAACCCTCAGTTGGTAAAAGCTCATCTCTTTCAGGGTCATATTTAAATAAACTTTGAAATTTTGGTTCGTCTTCCCAATCTTTAAGAACTTCAACAACTTCCATAACTCTTCTAACTTTTCTTGAACCTGAAGCATCTTTAATTAAATTAATCAACACTATAAGGTCAGTTACTTTAAAAGACCCTTTAGTAACTCCAAGGTCGTTCACAACCCTATCATAAACACCATAAGCAGTATCAGCGTGAATAGTTCCAGTAACTACATTACTCATAGCACCCACCCTCATAGCCTCATACAAAACTTTAGCTTCCTTACCTCTGATTTCTCCCAAGATCAAACAAGAATCACCAAGTCTAAGAGTAGTTCTAAGTCCTTGCTCAAAATCAATCTCCATACCCTCTTTCATCAATGCAGACCTTACTTTCAATGATAAAAGATCATACCCCAAATCCTTAAAAGCCTGAATTGGTATTTCTTGAGTATCCTCAATTGTAATAAGTCTATCATTTGTTGGAATTTCCAATAATGATGCACCCATAAGCGAAGTTTTTCCAGAACCCCTAGGCCCAGCCATAATATAACTTCTACCATGAGCAATTACCAAACTCATAAAAGCACTAAAATAAGAATTTATAGTTTTATTTACGCAAAATAATTCAAATGTCCAAGGATTTTCTCTGTGTTTTCTTATTGAAAATCCTGGCCCAAAAATAGAGAAAGGATCAATAATTGCAGCAACTCTCCCCTTAACTCCAACAATTTCAAGCTCAGTATCAAGTTCCGGAGATACTTTATTAAGAGGCCTTCCCGATTGCATTTTAAGTCTAGTTACAAAATAATCAATAAAACTCTGTGAAGGATAAATATTTGTAACACACTCCCCATATTTATCATGAACAATTCTAATTGGAGTTTTGTAACCAGGAGGATTAATATTAATTTCTAGCACATTCTCATCCCTCATTAAAAATTCTAAAATACCAAATTGCTTATACCATCTATTAATTAAAGGGTCTTTAGTCTCACCTGTCTCTTCATATTTTAGTGCTTCTTGATAAATTTCCTTTAAAACTTTAAGAGGAATAAAATACTCCTCAATAGTTATTTGATACAAATTTTCAATAATATCATCAACATCCAAAATATTAACAAAAATACCTTCTCTCTTATATGTCTCAATTACTTTATATTTTTTATGTGGCGTATATAATGTCACATCAACAAAAAAAGGCTCAACACTAATCAAATTCAAATTTTCATCATATTGTTTAGTCAAATACTTTGTTCTTATAATAAGTCTATCAAAATGAATTTTCCCATACTTCTTTTTAAAATTCTCATCAATTGGTGAAGCAATACTATTTACTTTTCTATAATCAAGATCCAAAATACCATTTCTAAAATTTTCAATAGGCTCCGTTAATATTTCATTCTTTGACATTGTACCTAATATAATTACAAAGAATTATGATTTTAATAATTTATTAATCATTATATAGGGATAAAGACAATCCCCAATAATTAAGTTTTAAAAACCATTTATTAATAAGATAAAAACTAAAAATGAACAAAACTAATCTCACTACTATTAAATAAAACAGTTGCAAAAAATTCAAAATAGGATATCTCAAGTCTGATAACATACAGAATATTTAAATGAAGAATCACCTAATATTTCTCCTCCCACACATCTTCTCTCTTCCATATTAGCTTCTTCAGAACAATCTGCCATAAATTTTTCTTTATAAAAAACATGTGTTTTCCCTTCTTCAATCTCAACACCATCCAAGAAACAACCAGAATGAACTATAATACCATCCCCAAGAGGCCTATGAAGAGAATCGCTACATGACACATTAACTCTTACACCAGTAATTTTATTAAATTCGCAATAAAAATCAAGGCCATCAATCTCATCATACATTGTACTATTAATTACTTTCTCCCTCCCCTGAATATTACATTTTGGTCGTTCACAATAAGTATAATCTAGT
>CAYLKB010000047.1:0-2957 GCA_964384165.1 uncultured Methanosarcinales archaeon | reverse complement strand
TCTAGTTTATCAGACCTTATGCATATTGATGCCGTTTGATTTCTAATATAAACGTAATAATCTTTCTCTGATGCATCATAATCAGAACGAATAGTGGCTTTAAATTTTGGCTCTAAACACATCAAATCAATATTTTGAGTTAAACTGGAAACAAGTGATTCCATTTTTTTTTCATCTACAGAATTATTTACATCAAAAAAAACACCTACTATAACAAAAACTATAACAAATGCAATTGCCAAAAACCCAAATAAATTACTTAGTATCATCTTGAATATAATATGTTAAAATTGCAGGACAATTAATTTCATACTGCTGCTCATAAACAACCATGGTCAAAGTAAGTTTTTTAGTAGAATCTGCCCCATTCTGCAAATATACCTCCCTATCACATACACCATTATCTATAGCTTCAAGTTTAAAACTAAAATCATTAATGTTAGGACATTGTATATCTGAGTCTATTTTCATTGGAAAACTATAACAATCATACAAATTATTTTTGACATAATACAAATTCTGAATATTTAGTTTATCTTCATTAATATTATAATTTGAAAAAAGCATAATTTCATGATATCTAGTAAATAAGAAAATCATAACCAATACTAGAATTATAAAAAAAACACCCAACATTATATTTCCTTGACCTTTCTTAATCTTTTGTAATATATATTTGTCCATCTGTTGTTTTCTCAAAATTAAAATAATTTCTCTTCTCCTCCAAAGTAAAATTTCCTTCAAACAAAGCCAAATCACAAACCACAGCATTACAAGTTCTAATAATACTTTTAGCTTCAATACAAACTTGTTTTTTATTTACGTCAATAATAGTCCCTCGAATTACGTTAATCTCAACCCCAGTAAGCCTAGCTTCATCTACCGAACATACCAATTTATAATACTCTGTGAAATCATTTAAAGCCTCAAAAGTAATATTTTGAGATTTAATACTCTGTTTTCCTACAAACCCTATAAACCATATAGCAATAATCAAAACACCCACAATTAAAAAAATCTTTAATAGGACATCATCAAATTGGCCTTTTTTTGAAGGAATCATTAAATTATTTAAAAAAACATCTTTTATAATAATTTATCACCACTGACAATTCATAATCTTCAAATTATATATGATAATCCTTAAAAATTGCATATAAAATAAAAAATAAAAAAAATATTAATTCAAAAGCTCCCAAATCTTATCCAAATCAATTTCAAATGAACAAACAGGAACTAAAAGCCCAAAATTAACCAAAACTTGAGGATTTATTTCACCAATAAATCCAACACATATTTCATTAACAAAAATCTCACCCCCCCTCCCCTCTATAAAAAATGGATTAGACACAGACTTTACCTCAAATTCTATCTCATTCAAATTTAAAATAGTATCTAGCATATTCTTTATATGTGTATAATTTGTTTTTGGATTAGCAATTGAAACGCAAAGTTTAGAATTATTATATGCACCAGTTTCACTATCTTCATCAACTTTTATTGAAAAACCATTTTCAAATACTCTTTGTGGATATTTATTTTTTCTATTGATATGCAAAGCTTCCAAAGTATTAGGCAATAACATAGTCCTTACCATATTTATTCCCTGGTCTTCACTATCAATTAATCTCACGCATTCCTCTGCATTCTCAGTCAAGCACATTTTCTCAAATGCAGTTTTTGTAGAAGTCAGCATGTAAGTATAAATCTCTAAAAATCCCATAGAAACCAAAGTATTGCTAATTCTTTCTTTAAAATCACAAAAAGCAAGTTTTGAACCAACTGATGAAATATTTGGAAATCTTGGAATAATATTATTATAACCATATGCTCTTGCCACATCATCTGCTATATCAGCATCACTCCAAACATCAGAACGAAAACATGGAACTTCTACAAGTAATTTACCATTTTTATTTTTCTTTAAATTATACATCATCTTTTGTAAAAGTAGTTTAATATCATTATCATTAATATCTACCCCAATTAATGAATTAATATATTTAAGTTCAATCTCATCATCAAAACTTTCCAAGTTTAACTCATAATTATCCCCATCTTCATATTCAACAATAACACTCTCAGCTACAGCCCCCATATCGATAAATGTAGTTATTAACACTTTTAGAATATTATCTACAAGTTTAATATTATTTCCAGAAACTTCTATAAATAAATCACTATGGCCAGGCTCCACCTTAGCAGTCTCATGAGAATTAATAATTGGTGGCATTGCCAAAACTTTTCCAGTATTATCTCTAAAAACTGCAAAATATTCTCTCCCCTCTAAAATATGTGCATACTTTCTCCCAGTATCATGATTTAGTAAAATCTCATTAGCATTCATTTCATAATCAGAACCTAGAGGTCTAAATGAAATATCTTTAGGAATTTCTGCATTATAATGTATTGGAAAATTAATATTAAAAATTGGATATATACCGATACCAGCCTTTTTTCTTTCTCTTCCAAAAGAATTATTTATTTTCTCTTGTATAGATATTATTTCCTCAAGCAATTCATCAGTTACATTAAAATCTCTAACAATAGCACACGCAGTTTTAGGAGGATATGTTTTCTCTATATTCTTATTAACAATAACTCTATTCTTCCCCTTAATAATTTCATACCTTAAAGGTTTGTTCTCAAATCCCTTATAATATTTTATAGCTCTTGCAATCCCAACTGATGATACATAATCAAGTTTCTCAGCAGTAATCTCAATTTTAAGTTCAGGGTCAGTATCACCTTCGCAACCTTTAATATCCATTCCCAAATCCTTTAATGTCTCTTCAATCTCAACAACACTTAAATCCTTTCCAACATATTTATTCAACTCAGATTGTTTTGCATAAACATAAACCATTTTTATTTACTCTAATATAAAATTTAAAGTATTTATTAAAAACTTTTCTTTTTAATTATTGTGCTCCGCAGAAGTTATTAACTTCGAGAAC
>CAYLKB010000046.1:0-11876 GCA_964384165.1 uncultured Methanosarcinales archaeon | reverse complement strand
CCCACTCCCACCTCCCCCACCACTCCCTCCCTCCCCACCTAGAAAGTACCCCAAACCTACCCCAAACCTACAAGAAAACACCCCACTTCCCCACCTGGAAAGCACTCCAAACCTACTCCAAAGAACAAGAAAACACTACAAAATTACTCAATAATTAATGAAATTTATAATAAAACTAAACTAAGAACAAAATGAGATTCTTAAGCTCTTGAATTTTAAAGATAAATATCATGATTTTTATTAATATTATTTTTTTTGATGTAAAGGGGACTTTATTTCTCTAACTTTTTATATTCTTGTTTTGTTAATTTACTAAATTCTTTTGAAATTGGAGATTTTATATTAAATTCTTCATTTAATCTTTCAAGTCTTTGATTAAATAGCGTAATCCAATTATTAACTCCTGATTTCTCAATTTGATATAATAATTCCTCTTTAATAATTTTCCAATCTAAATTTTGCTCAATTAATTTTACCGAGTCTTCTATATCTCCCTCTCTTTCAGTAATAGATTTGAAAACAAAAATATCTTCTTTGGAGACTATATGAAGTTTAAGATTTGATAAACTAAGTTCAGTTTTTGCTCGAGAAATCATTTTATCACTTAGGCCAAGATTGCCACATACTTTTTGATTAAATACATCAAGACGATAATCATCTAATTCAAACATTTTATCAAGTTCAAGATTTTCATATTCAATAGTTAAAACTCTTTCATTAAAACCTAAACGAAAAAGAATATTTTCAAATAATTCTAAATCAGAATTAGAAGTTACAATAATGTCCAAATCCTTTGTTGATACTTTTGCATTGTGAAACATCAAGGCACCACCACCAATTAAGTAGAGATTTAGTATTTTTAAAGTACCAACTAATTTACTATTAATCATTTCAAATAAATCAGATATATGTTTAAGTTCTGTAATTTTATGTTGTAAATTATTTGTCATATTTATTCATTCTCTTTTTTGCTTAAAATATCAGATTTACTTGGAAACCCTTTAAAACTCTTATTTTTTTCTAATATTTGAATAATTTTTTTATGTTTTAAGTTTTTAATATTTTTTAAATTATGTTTTAGATAATAAATAGCACATAAAGTTAATTCTCTAACCGATGTTGAAATATTCAAGGCATCTTCATATATTTGTGATTTAGTCAAATCTTTATCTGAAGTTGTGTATATATTTGTGTTATAAAACAATTTAAAATCAAAAGCTGAAAAAGCAGTTTTCTTAAAATTAAGTAAGTTCTCATCATTTTCAAATATAATATAATCTTTTGTTTTAAATAAAACTTTTGAATTATCAGGCAAATCCTTATTATCATATTGAATACTTGAATTATATGCATTTAATAATTCAATTAAGTCATTCCAAGTTTTAGAATTAATCTGATATTTTCTTTCTTTATCATAAGTTAAAATTCCTATATTTAATAACTTTTGAACATTTTCATAAACTTGAGTTTTAGAAAGCCCAATTAAATTAACAATTTCTTGAATTTTTAATTGATTATTAAGTAAAACTAATAAGATTGAGAATTTAGGTTTTTCTAAAAATAATAATGATTTTCCTGATTTTATAATATTTAATAATATTTTACAAAATAAGTTATCTTCTATCATGAAATCCTCATTAATAAACTTTAATTTATATAATGATTTTAAACCTCTTTTTATAGTATCCTCGGATAAATTTAATTTTTCTTTCAGTTCATCTTTATTTAATTGATATAAATAAATTTCTTTTAAGATTTTTATCTCACTCTTAGTTAAAGTCATTTTCCGGAAAATTGCTCCTTGTACCTTAATATATTCTTATTTATTTATAAATTTATTGAAATAAGTGCAGAATACCGGAAAAAGAAAGTAGTTTATAATTAATTATTTCAACAATTAAACATTCTCTATAATATTTAAATAATTTTTTTCATTTTCTTGAATTATAAAATAACTTAATATACAAGTTCTTCGCAGATTTTTAGTACAAAAGCAGAAGCTTTTGCAAATCTAGATACAAGCAATAAAGATGCAGACTTTGACTATGAAGTAATTGAAAAGTTTGAAGACAATCTAAGAAAAACTATTAAAACAAAACTACCTAAATTCTTAAGAGAATACTTCAAAGACCAAATCTTATCTTATGATTACAGCCAAGACCATCTTAACGAAGAAAAAGTAAAAATTTATGAATTTGACATTGAAAAACTAAGGGCAATTAGAAAATTCAGTAATAATTTTTAATCAAAATGCTCTTTTATTCTTTTCTTCCATAAACTTGCCAGCTCATCACTTTCATAAATTCTAAGTCTAATAGGACTTTTGAGTTTAGATATTTCAGATATTTTATCAAAAAAGATATCTTCTTCATTACAATCATATATTTTATCAAATAATTTATTTATTGAATTAGGATATTTAGTTTCAAGTACCTTATTTCCTATTATTCCTCTGTGTATATATGCACATTCAATATCATCAAAAACTTTTACAGTAGAATTAAAATTTCTATCTTTATAATATTTATCAGCTTTTTTATTTAATTCATTTTTAGTTTTTAAAAGATAATAAGCTCCAATATTTCTCAATTTTATATTATTTAAAAATTTCTCTTCATCTCCTAAATTTACATAGAGCCACCAACAATTAGGCCCTTCCCAATAAATATTTTCATCACTAAAATTATTATTTTCAATCTCATTTAAAGTAAATTTAATCCAAAAATCATTTAAATCAAATAAGGAATTAAACATAATTACTTTTATATTTTTATCTGAATATAAGTTCTTATTATTAGGTTTCAAATATCTTTCCAATATTTTTATTTCATTTTTTACCCAATTTATATTTATACTATAATTTTTTGATTCTTTTATTATTACTCCTTTCGAATATAATGTATTTAGTACTTTACATGTATTTTGATATGTTTTAGAATATGATTTTTTTTTTAACTTATTATGTATCTTCATTGAGGTCATAGCAGAATTTTCATTATATAATATATCTACTATATTTTTATGTAATTCATCTAAAATCATAATTATTACTTTTCTTTAATTTTTATAAATATTCCTTTATTAGAAATAAACTAATTAGTTGATTTTAAATAAAACTAATATATATAAGTGCAATAACTCAATTACTAATATATGATACAAGATTTAGTAATTTTAGGAGCAACTGGGGCTGTCGGAAACGAATTAGTGAGGCAGATATTTGAAAAAGGTGACACTAATCATGAAAAACATGCAAATCCAACAAGAATTGTAGGATTATGTTCAAGCAAATCAATGATATTCTCAAATGATGGTATAGAACAGGATGATGCTTATGCCTTTAAATCAAAATTAATGGTGGGAAGAGAACATAGAGGTTTAGATTGTATCTTGTCAAGAGTTAGGGATAGGTATGAGCTAAAAGAAGAGAATTTAGTTTTTGTAGATGTAACAGCTGTTGGGGATGAAATGACTCAATTACATAAAAAAATTATTAATGATACTAATTATGGTATTGTAACTGCAAATAAGAATCCCCTTGCATTATCAAATATGGATACATTTAATATACTAGCATCAAAAATACTAAGATATGGTTATAGATGCTCTGTCATGGCTGGTGCTGGAGCAGTACAATTTCTTCAAGAATCAAGAGATGTTGAGGATATCCCAATAAGTATAGGTGGTTGTTTCTCGGGTACTTTAGGATATATATGTTCAGAACTTGAAACTGGAAGAAAGTTATCTGAAATTATTCAAGATGCAAAAGATAAAAAATATACAGAACCACATCCAAGAGATGACTTAAATGGTTTAGATGTTGCAAGAAAACTTCTTATATTGGCAAGAACAGCAGGATATAATGTTGAAATGTCTGACTTAGATGTCAAACCATTTATTCCTGATGAGTATTTAAAATATGATAATGTAAATGAATTTATGAATGCTCTACCTCAATTAAATCAACAATATGAAAATATGATGTATGATGCAAGAAAAAATAATAATACATTAAGATATGTAGCAACATTAGATATTGAAAAAAATGTGCCAAAAATGCAAGTTGGTTTATGTGAAGTAAAATCTCAAAGTTCTCTGGGTGGATTAAATGGCAGTGCTAACAGAGTCTTAATAGTAAATGATAATTATCCTTATAATAATCCTTTTGACTTAAAAGCACCTGGAGCAGGAGTTGAAGTTACTGCCCAAAATATTAGAAGAGATTTATTACAACAATTAAGAAATAGGCAGTTTTTATATTCAAAATGAAAAAGAATCTAATCGTAGGAATAACTGCAGGATATGAATTAGGCCCTAATGAATTAAGAGAATTAATCCTATGTGATAATTATAAATCTAAATATCCAAATTCTAGAGTTATTCTAATTAACGATGATATAGACCCTTTAACTCAAAGGCATATAAAATTAATTAATAAAGAATTTCCTAATTTAAATTATCAGAACTATTTAGGAACTCCTCTATATTTAATTCCATCACCAAAAAATAATACTAAATCATTATCAGATTACTATTTAGATTTATACTTAAAAAAAGCAAAAAAACTAGGTATAGTGCCAGATATAATTTCTAACTCAAGTGAAATTAGAAGAACTGAAAAATTTAAATTAATTTTCAACCAAATTATTAAAAATAAAGATAATATTATCACATTTATCAATGATAAATACAAATTGGATTATTCTAATAAATTCATTAAATATTTGGATAATAATTTAAATTATTCAAATAAATTTAGAAATAATAATAATAATAATAATAATAATAATAATTTATTTAAATTTCCATGGTCAATTGAATGTTTAATAAGATGGGTATATTACAATGCTGACATTGAATTCTTCGCAAAAAATTATTTGACAAAACCAAATGGAAGTTACTACATTAGTTCAGACATTTGTAAATTATTTATGAATGTAAATCCTCCAAAAGCAATACAATATGAATTTGTTAGATATTTTAAAGAAATTCAAATGATATTTGATATTCTTCCAGCTAAGCTATTCAAGAAGTTAATGTGTAACAGTGTTCTATCTTCAACACATATAAATAAAAATGAAATGTTAAACTTACTAAAGAATGAAATCTTAATAAATAAAAAATCTTATTATGAAATCATTAATTATTTATCTCATTTTAAAATATATGATTTAATCAATAATGAAACAATAAAAAAAACATATAAATATTATTTTAAAGTAGAACTTGATAGAAAAACTTATTTTGAGTTAATAGATAAAAGCATTTATTATAGAAAATATTATTCAAGTTTAAATGATAAATCCCCCTCAGAAAAGATAATCGAATGGATTAATCTCAATTTTATTGAAATAATAAATATTAAAAAAAGAAATTTAGAACTTGAAGATTTTAAAAAAGAATTTATGAAATTATTAGTTAATTTTAATAAAGATGATTATGAATCTTTTAATATGATTTTATATAATAAAATAACTGGAATTCCATTATTTTCTTATTTATTTCTAATCTCTGTTGAGAGTATATATTATTTATTTTCTGAAATTATTGAAAAATCAAATTTACTAAGTATTGAAAGTATAAAATTGGTAAAAATTCAAAATGTATAGTTTAAATTCAATTGTTAATGGAGAGAATATTAAAGGAAATAATATTAAAGATTTTATATTGTCAGATTATATAAATAATAATATAAATATAAAATTAAATATTATTGACGATAAAAAATATATTCAAAAGATACAAAATAATATTGATACCTATGATTTTAATAAATTTATTGATATACTTGAAAAATTAATAGAAATCAATTATGACAAATATTCTTATATGTTATCATTAGAAACAAATATCTCAATAAATAAAGCGAATAAAAAAATTGACTTAATAATGAATTATTTAAATAAATGTAGAGATGAGTTTGATTCTTATGAGAATGAAATTTGGACTAATAATAATTTATTACTAAGAAAGAAAGGTTCAATTTTAATTAGTTTAAGTGGTTATGACCCTTTAGAGAATTTAATTAATGCATTAATTCCAGCACTTTGGTTAAATAATAATGTATATGTTAAAGTTTCAAGAAAATCTCCATTGTGTGTAAGTGAGTTATTAAAAGATTTAAATAATTTATATCCATTAAATAATAAATTAAATTTATTAATTATTGAAAATCCAGTTTTAATTGATTTAATTGAAAATAATTATTTTAATTTTGTTTATTGGACTGGAAGTTTTCAAAGTGCAAAATTAATTGAGAAAGTATGTATAGATAATAATATTGAATTTGCTTTTGAAGGTTCAGGACAAGACATATTATATATTGATATTAGTTTTGATAATTGGAGTTTTTTTAATGAAATTTTAATTCAAAGTTTAACAGAAATTAATGGAAATAATTGTAATGCAATTAAAATTATTGCAATTGATGATGAAATATATTCAAAAACAATCTTAGAAATTGAGAAAGTAATAAAAAGTATAAAAATACAACAAAATATTAATGATTTAAATGAACTTTCAATTGGACATCAAAAAGACTCAAACATAGAAAACATTTCAAAAATATTAGATTATTTTAGTAAATATAAATCAATTAGTTCATTTAATAACAAATCAAATTTAATTTCACCAATATTGTATTTTGATGTAAATCTAGATGATATTTTTAAATATGAGATATTGGGTCCAATAATTTTCACAGTCAAATCTAAAGATATTAATGAAATAATTGAAATGACAAGAAGATCTCCTTTCGGTTTATCATTAACATTATTATCAAAAAAATATTTATCTAAAGAATTACTAAAAAAGTTTGATATATCAAGACTAAATATAAATTGTAACCCGCTTAATGTTTCATTCTTTGAGCCTTGGGGTGGAATTAAAAAAAGTGGAACTAGGGGAGTTGAGAATTGGCTAGAAAAATTTTCTAATAAAATATATATAAAAAATGGTAATGAAAACAAATAATGAAATATCTAAATTATTTTCTATTGCAGCTAAAGAATCATTTGGTTCTTATTTAAATTATGCTTTTATTACAGGTAGTGCAAATTATATTGATTTGCAAAATTTACAAAGAAATTCCGATATTGACATTTTATTAGTTCTAGATAATTCAATATTAAAAAGTAAAGAAGAATTAATAAAAAGAAGAACTAAATTCAATAGTTTTTACTTTGGAATTCATGAAAATTATTTATTAGTACCTGACTCAACTTTTCCTGGTGAAATAATATCTAAATGTATGATTGAAGATATAATTCATGGTAGAGGTTTTTCTGAGGATGATGGGAAATTACATTATGAAGATATTTCTGGAAACGATTCTGAGTGGATTGATAATCCTACTTTAGAGTATAGATGTTGGAGGTCAATGTTTTTATTTTCAAAAAATAATAGTCACATATCTGGCAATAAAGAAGCTTTTTTAGAAGATAAAAAATTGATTACACTGCCATTAATATTTTATTTGTTAGATTTATCTGAAAATCAAATTAATAATTCAATAATTACAATTGATGATGTTTGGAATTATATAACTTTAAAAATGAAAAATTCAAATAAAAATGATTTCGGATATTCTAGAAGTTATGAGAATGAATTATTTTTAGGAAATATAATAAAAGACTTGCCAATAAATGAGTTATTTAGTAAATATTCAATAATAAATGATGATGGAGAAACTATAAATCATAATATGTTAAATGATTGTTATAGTACTTTTCTTCATTCATTAAGAAAAAGAAAATTTATATTAAATAAGAATCCTTTTTTAATTTAAGATGGTTAAAGTTATAATAATGGGAAGTGGTTCGCCAGAAGCAATGCCAATTGCAACTTGCAATTGTAAATTTTGCAATGGTGATATAAAAAGAACAAGGCCTGCAATAATTATTCAGCATGAGAATGAAAATTACTTATTTGATGTAGGGCCTGATATAAGGGAACAATTACTAAGAAATAATATAACTAAAATTAACTCAGTATTCTTAACACATCCACATTTTGATCATGTATGGGGTATAGGAGATTTAGCACAATTAAAATGGGTAAATTTAGATAAATTTGATTTTTATATTTCTCAAAACAATCTTGATTTTATAAAAATATATTTTCCTTGGGTTGACTTAAATTATAAAATTTATAATGAATATGATAATATTAAATATGATAATATTAAATATAAAGATATTATGGTAACTCCAATTAAAGTAGAACATTCAAATCTTTTTGACACATATGGATTTATTATAGAAATCAATAATAAAAAGATTGCATATCTTCCAGATTTAAAAAATATAACTGAAGAAAATATATCTAAATTAAAAGATTTAGATTTATTAATTACTGATGGCCAATATATTTTAGGACACTATATAGAAGATGATGACCATATAGGTTCAGAAAAAGCAATAGCTTTATATTCAAAAATTAATGCTAAAAAAACATATCTAATTGCATATTCTGAGCATTGGTATAAAAAAACTGCAAAAGAAGCAATGATTTTATTACCAGAAAACTTTATAATCCCTTCTGATGATGAAGTAATAATACTTTAAAAATGGCAAAAAATATTATAATTACAGGTGCTAGTTCAGGTATTGGATTAGAAACTTTAAGGTTATTTTCTAATGATAAAAATAATAAAATATTTGCACTTTCAAGAAATATAAAAAATAACACTAAATTATGGAAAATGAAGAATGTATTTTTATATAACATTGATTTAACAAATGAAAATGAAGTAATAGATTGTATAAATAACATTTTTACAAAAACAAATAAAATAGATATCCTAGTTAATAATGCTGGTGCTGGAATTATTAAATTAATAAAAGATACATCACTTGAAGAATGGAATAATATGTTTGCAGTTAATGCTACAAGTATGTTTCTAATTACAAGAGAAATAATAAAGAAAAAAGATAATTCAGATTTTCTACATATAATTAATATTTCATCAGAAGCAGGATTAGAAGGTTTTGCTACTTATTCAGCTTATTGCAGTGCAAAGTTTGCAGTTACTGGTTTCTCAAAGTGTTTAAGAGAAGAAGGTTCTAAAAACAACATAAAAGTTGATGTTATTTATCCAGGTGATGTTAACACTCCATTTATGGATAAATGTCCAATTGATAAAAAATTAATGAATGAATATAATATTGAAGTCTTAGATAAAGAATACATGTTAAATGCTATAGATATTGCAAATCACATTTTCTATTTAATTAATTTATCTAAAAATGTATGTATAAATGATATTAAAATTATTCCTTCTGACAACTATAATAATTAACTACTAAATAGTAATATTTATAAATATTATGATTATTATATTATTATGGAAAACGACACTAATGATTCTTTTGACCTATATATAGATAATCAAAGTGATGATTTTAAAAGGAGATATTCCCAAATATTAAATTCTAATATGTTTCCTTCTGCTGCATTTAGTCCATTAAATTTAGAAAATGCATTACAACTTGATATAGGTTCAATTGCTAAAGTTGCTGGAAGAATTATCTCAAAAAGAGTAATGGGTCAATCTACATTTTTAACAATAAGATCAGAAGGAACTGATTTACAAATATTTTTAAATAAAAAAGAACTTGGAGAAACTGTTTATTCTAAATTAAAAAAAGATATTGATGTTGGAGATATATTTGGTTTTAGTGGTGAGATATTTGATACAAAAACTAATCAAAGAAGTTTAAAAGTAAAAGATTTTACTCCTCTTGCAAAATCTTTAAGGCCTCTTCCAGATAAACATAAAGGTTTAAAAGATGAAGATTTAAGAGTAAGATTAAGACATATTGACTTAGCTACAAATAATCAGAGTAGAGAAGCATTATTAGTAAGATCAAAAGCAAATCAAACAATAAGAGATTTTCTATTAGATGACGGATTTATAGAAGTAGAAACACCTATATTACAACCAATTTATGGTGGAGCAAATGCAAGGCCTTTTTTAACTGAGTTAAATGCACATGGAAGTTCTAAAGTATATTTAAGAATATCTAATGAATTATATTTGAAAAGATTAATTATGGGTGGTTTGGAGAGAGTATTTGAATTTGCAAAAGATTTTAGAAATGAAGGAATCGATAAAACTCATAATCCTGAATTTACACAATTAGAATTATATCAAGCATATGCAGATTACTATGTAATGATGGATAAAGCAGAAAATATTTTTAAAAAAGTTGCAAGTAGATTTGGAGAAACTAATTATAAGTTTATGGGACATAATGTAAATATTGAAGATTGGACAAGAATTACTATGAAAGATTCAATAAGACAAATAGGAAATATCAATATTGACTTGGATGACAGAGAAAAAGTTATTAGTTATCTAAGAGAAAATAATATTCCATTTAAAGGTGAATTAAACTATGGTAATGCATTATTAGGATTATTTGAAGAAAAAGTTGAAGAACAATTAATTCAACCTACAATTATATATAATTATCCAGTAGAAACTACACCTCTAGCTAAGAATCATAGAACAGAACCTGGAATGGTTGAAAGATTTGAATTTTTTATGGGCGGTAAAGAATTTGGAAATGCATACTCAGAATTAAATGACCCTTTAGTTCAAAGAAAAAGATTTGAAGACCAGCAAAGAATGAGGGAAAATGATGATGAAGTCCATCCAATAGATGAAGATTTTTTAACAGCCATGGAATATGGGATGCCACAAACAGGTGGATTAGGAATTGGAATGGATAGATTAAGTATGTTATTTGCTCAAAGAGATAATATTAGAGATGTTTTATATTTTCCATTTAGAAGATAACAAGTTTTAATTAATATCTCTTATCTAAATAAATAATTTAATAAAAAGGAATTTATTAAAATAATATTATAATTGATAACTTTAAAATACAAAATGGACAACAAAACAACAATAACTGAATTAAAAGAATCATTTAAAGACTTCTGTGAAATAAGAGACTGGGCTAAGTATCACTCTCCAAAAGACTTGGCAATAGGACTCTCTATAGAAGCATCAGAGCTTCTTGAGCATTTTAGATTTAAAACTAAAGATGAGGAATATGAAATACTAAAAAATAAAAAAGAAGACATAGAAGATGAACTCTCTGACATTCTAGCTTACATATTAAGATTTGCTCAAATGTATGATATAGACTTATCAACAAGTTTTGAAAATAAACTCGAAAAAAACAATAAAAAATATCCTGTAGAAAAAGTAAAAGGAAAAAATAAAAAATACCATGAATATTAAAATAAATTATTATAACCCCAAATAGAAAGAAATACAAAAATAAGTACTGCAATAATATTTCCAATAATTACCTCAAATATTATCTGATGATACCTTATTTTAGAATACCCTAAAGGAATCATTACAATATCATTTGGAAGAGGGGTAAAAGCCACATATAAAAATACAAAAAGTTTTATAGTATTTTTACTTTTTTTCTCAATTAAATCAGTAATTTTCTTAGCTAATCTTTTCAATTTACCAAGATGTATCTCTTTTCCTTTATGTCCAAGTAAAAAAAATATGCTATCGCCAATAGAGAGGCCTAATCCTGCACTAATTGCAAGTATATATGGATTCATCCCAGTATTTGCAAGAGTAAAGAGAGAAGCGTATATTGTAGTTGAAAAAACAGAAGAGAACCCTCCAAGTGCACTAATTAAAAATGGAAAAATAAAATTATCTTCTTCAATTCCTAAAAAATCAGTTATTTGTTTTGGTGCAACATTTGCAAGCAATATTAAATAAGCAATCAAGATTATACCAACAAATGCAAAAATAATAGTTTTTTTCGTTTTTGAATTTATCTTTTTTAAAGCTCCGTTCGGAGTTAAGTAATATTTAACAAATATTTCTTAATCTGAAT
>CAYLKB010000045.1:0-12103 GCA_964384165.1 uncultured Methanosarcinales archaeon | reverse complement strand
AAATTAAATTAATAATAATAAATTAAATTAATAATAATAAATTAAATTAATAATAATAAATTAAATTAATAATATAAATATATAAATAATAAAATCATATAAATAAAATAAATATAAAAACCAATAAAAAAGAAAAATGAAAGGAGAATATAAAAAAACAATAGGAATGATGTTATTTACAATAATTCTTTTACTTATAGGAGTAAATATGAGTTTTTCAGCATCTAATGTTAATGTGGTACTGGCAAATCAGCTTCCGGACCCTATTAGTCCTGGTAATATTGTTGAGTTAAATGTTAAAGTGACAAATTCGGGGGATACAGCATCAGATGATGTTAGTTTGAAATTTATTGAGAATAATAATTTTAAAATAGTTCAGGGAAAAGAAAAAACTAAGGATATTGGAATAATTCCACCTTTTAGTCATATTGAAGGTAGTAGGAGTTTTGTTATTGCAAAATTTCTAGTTGAAGTTTCAGAAAGTGTTCCTTTAGGTGAAAACCCTATATCCATAGAACTTCAAACTAATTCTGGGGTTAGGGAATATGAATTTTATATTACTGTAATAGATCAGAATCCTACAATATCTGTTATTAATTTTCAAATTGATACAGTTGAACCTGGAAAGTCATCAAAATTAATGCTTGAAGTTGAGAATTCAAATTCAATTGATTTATCAAATATAGTTATTTCTTTAAATTTAGACCAAGTTGATCAAAAAGTTATTACAGTATCGTCAGGTAGCAATCAAAAAGTAATTAATAATTTGCCTGCTGGTCAGAAAAGAATAGTTGAGTTTGAGCTTACAGTTAGCCCTGATGCAGAGGCAAAATCATATCTTCTTCCAGTAACTATTAGTTATGAAGATAGTTTTGAGAATGCTTTTACAACTCAAGTAATAGGTAGTGTTGGAGTATTTTCAGAACCTATGATTATTACCAGAGTTGATTCTCAGGAGATGTATACTATTGGAAGTGGTAAAATTACTCTTGCAATATCAAATCCAGGTACAAGTACAGTAAAGGGAACTCAAATTGAATTACTTAATTCAGAAGATTATGAAATTATTGAAGGTAGTTATCAATATGTTGGAGATTTGAATCCAGATGATTTTCAGACAATACAAGTTGATGCATATATTAAAAATCCTGATGCAGTAAGTCTTATTGCAAGAATTACTTATTTAGATAGTTATAATAATGAGATAGTAAAAGAATTGTCATTACCATTAAAGATTTATAATGAAGAAGAATTAATCTCGCTTGGTATTAAAAAGGAGCAATCTGGTGCCTTTTCAAGTCAAATCATAATATATTTAGTAATATTGGTGGTTGGTTTTGTAATTGGTAGAATATTGGTTAGTAGAAATAAGAATAAAAAATCCAATTAATTAATTTTTTGATTATTAAATTGTATTGGTTTTTATATTGGAATAGAATAAAAAATTATAAAGTATATATAAAGAGGTAATGGATGATGAGACTTGGTTATTTAAGACTGGTATTTAAGGATATTAATAATAGAAAATTTTCTTCATTTCTTACCTTGTTTGCTATTAGTTTGGGTATTGTATCAATTTTTGTAATTTCACTTTTAGGAGCTGGTTTTGAGAGTTCTATTGAAAATCAGTTTGAGATGATGGGTTCAAATAGATTGTATGTGAGTTCAGAGTCAAATTCAATTTGGTCTTCTTCAACTAGTACAAAGGGTTTAACTGATGATGAAGTTTCTCTTGTTGAGTCTAGAGCTTATGTAAAGAAGGTATATCCTTATTATTCAAGAAGTGCACAATTAAAGTATGGAAATGATTTTTCTAGAGCATCTGTTATGGGAACAAGACTTGATGAACAGTTTTTTACAGATTATAATTTTGAAATTATGGAAGGTAGATTTGCAAGGCCAAATGAGAAATATTCTATAATTATGGGCTCACTTGCAGCTGAGGAATTATTTGATAAGGAAGTCCCTGTTGGAGGAAATGTATATGTTCGTGATATAAAATTTAAAGTTGTTGGAATTCTTGAAAGTATTGGAAGTCCTCAAGATGATAGTGCAGTTTATTTTAATATTGATACTTTAAGAGATATATATGATGATGGTGATAATGTTGGTTTTATGGATGTTGAAATAGTTGAGGGTTATGATATTAATCTTGCAGCTGAGAATTTGGAAGTTTATCTTGAAAACAGATTAGGCAAAGATACTATTGATATTATAACTCCTACTCAACTTTTAGAGCAAGTAGGAAGTATTTTGGGTATAATTCAAGTCACTCTTGGTGGAATTGCATTTGTTTCATTGATAGTTGGGGCTGTTGGTATTATAAATACAATGTTTGTTGTTGTTACAGAGAAGAAAAGGGATATCGGAATTATGAAGTCTATTGGAGCAACGAATACAGACATTTTATTTATGTATATTTTTGAGGCAGGACTTTTTGGTTTTTTAGGAGCAATACTTGGTGTTATTATGGGTTCTGGGTTAGCATTATTAGTTGAAGCTTTTGCTCAATCAGCAGGATTTAGTTTTTTAGAAGTTCCAATAAGACTTGATATAGCAGCAGAGTTATTATTTTTTGGGTTTGCAATTGGAGTTATTGCGGGTTTTATACCGTCATATAAAGCATCTAAAACTAATATTATTGAGGCGATAAGAAAATGACTAGTGCTTTTGAAATATCAAAATTTGTATTAAAATATATGAATGAAAAAAAGGGGAGAGTTTTTTTGACAATAGCAGGAATTATTATAGGTATTTTTACATTTACATTTATTATTTTTTTATCTCAAGGTATTGAGAATGCTGTTATTGATCAGTTTAGTGCTTTTGGTCTTAATGTTTTAGGTATTCAATCTGCTGATAATGGGGGAGGAGGGCCTCCTGGTGGTGGAGGACTTACAGATACTGATATTGCCAAAGTAAAACAGGTTGTAAGAGATTATAAATATGTGGCTCCAGGAATATTCTTTTCAAATGGTATATATGATTATGGACGTGATAGGGCTTTAATAGTTACATTGTCGTATCCTGATGAGTATTTGGATTTTATTATTGATGATTTGGATATTGAAATTGAAGAGGGAAGAATGTTAAGGCCTGGTGATTCGGGAGTTGTTGTTATCGGATATAAAACAGCAACTGAGGCATTTGGAGAAACTGGGGATAAGAAGGAGTTAAAAGTAGGAAATGCTATAAAATATAATGATAAAACTTTTAGAGTAATTGGCATTATAAAAGAAAGAGGAGATTTATTTGTAGATAATTCAATGTTTATGAGTTTTGATGATATTAAGGAAGTTTCAGGCCAAGATACTTATACTTTAATTAGAGTTAGTTTTAATGATGGTGTAGATTTGGATTATATGAAAGAAGTTGTAGATAGGAAATTAAATCCTAATAATGAAGAAAAAAGAGTATCTATAACATCGCCTGACCAGGTTATTGATCAGTTTCAGGAGATACTTGGAGTCTTGAGAATTATTTTAGGTTCAATTAGTGCTATTGCTTTAGTTGTAGGTGGTATTAATGTTATGAATACAATGTATAGTAATATTCTAGAGAGAATTAATGAAATTTCTGTTATGAAAGCGCTTGGGGCCACAAATAGTGATATAAGAAATATGTTTTTGCTAGAGAGTTCTATTCTTGGTATTTTGGGAGCAGTTATAGGTTTTGGCCTTGCTTATGGTCTTGCAGAAATAGTTTCATATGTAGTAACAAATTTCTTTGGTTATAATGTTCCAGTATTTTTTAGCATTGAGTTTTTTTTAATTATTTCTCTTGGAACTGCATTTTTTGCAATGTTATTTGGAACTTATCCTGCTGTAAAGGCTGCGGGTGTTGACCCTGCTGATAATTTGAGAGATGAGTAAAGTTTATAAATTCTTAAATTTTAAGTTATAGTTATGGTAAATATAGGTTTAGAGTTGCAGACAATTGGGGGTTCTATGAAAATTTTAGCTAGTAATATTGAAAATAAAGATTATGACCCAATTATTGATTATAAAAATATTGAACTTAAGTTAGAACTATTATTAAAAGAAATTAATTCTGATAATAGATTTTATATTACATTGGTTAAATTAAAAAATAAAATTAGAGATTTAAATCCTAATGAATTAGCTTCTGGTGGAGAATTGCTTATTAATGAAGGTAAAAAAGTAAAATGAAGGTTTTAATTTTCTTATAATTTTCAACACATCTTTATAAATAACTAATTCTTACTTTTTTTAGATGAATAGGTATTATCTATTTCTTAAGGGCAATAATAAAGAGCTTGCTTCTGCTGAATTTGAGACTGTTTGGGAGGTTTTCGTGAAAGAGAAAATTAAACTTAAACAAGCAGAAAATGTACTTTATTTTTTTGAGTCTGAACATTTATTAACTCAGGAGAGTGATTTTTTGAAACGTCTTACTTTTACAAATTTTATTGGAATTGAGCTTTACTCGGGAATTGATATTCACACTTTTTCAACTGATTTTGATTTTAACAAATTATCAATTTATGATGGAAAGAAGTTTTGTTGTAGAGTAAGAAAGTCAAAGAAAATTATAAATGTTGAAACAGAAGTTAGAATGCTTGCAAAACCTATTTGGGATTCATTTAAGACTCCTATTGTTAGCATGGAGAATTATGATGTAGAGTTTTCTTTTATTTTTTTTGGTAATGGCAAGAATATTCATTTATGTAAGAAAATTTACGAGAATGATAAGGAATACCTTGATAGAATGCCCAAACTTAGGCCTGAGGTTAAACCTTATACATTAAAATCTGATATGGCACGAGCTGGGATTAATTTATTAAAGTTAAAAAAGGGGGTAGTTCTTGACCCTTTTTGTGGTATTGGAGGAATTTTGCTAGAAGCTTATGATTTGGGTTATGATGTTATAGGTAATGATATTTCATGGAATGATTTGAAAAAGATGAAAACTAATTTTGATTATTATTTTCCAAGAAATAACTGCAAAAGAGTTTTGGCAGATTCTTCAAATCAGTTTTTAATGAATAATACTATTGATGGTATTGTAACTGATATTCCTTATGGTAAGTGTTCTAGAAAACTTGGTGATGATTTATATGAGAATTATTTAAAATCATCAAAATGCTATCTTAAGAAAGGAGCAAGAATGATAATTATATATGCAAATTTTGTAGATTTTAAGGAAAAAGCATTGAAATATTTTGAAATGGTTTGCGAAATAGAGGAGTATATAAATAAGTCAATGACTAGATATATTTTAGTGCTTGAGAATAATGAGAAATAATTGATATCGAGAATAATTTAATCTGTTACTACTATAATTTATTATTAATATTTATATTAGATATTTTTTTTTTTTAAGATATTAAAGGTGAAAAAGCATAATTTAATAGTTAGAATTATTTTTTATAATTTTAATTTAAAAGTTTTTAAATTAAATATATTTTATTCTAAGAAAGGTATTTCTCCGATTGTTGCAACTTCATTATTATTGGTTGTTGCTGTTTTGGCTGTTGTTGGTTTTCAAAATTGGTTTCAATTTTATTCAAGTTCTACTTTTACTAATATTGAGTCAGAGAATATAGGAAATTCATTTTTAATTGATACATTTTTAGGGGGAAATATGTATTTTTTAAATTCTGCAAATATTATAAGTGTAAAGGTAAATGGGAATGATTGTTTTGTATCCGGAGTTACTGATGATGGTTTGAATACTATTCCTATTTCAAATTGTTTAGAAAGAGGTGATAATAATATTGTTGTTGTTACTACTAATGGTGTTTTTTCAAAAAGAATTTATGAAAAAAACTATGTTTATAATTATCCTTGTCCAGATGGATATATAATTGTACCTGGAAATATAGAACTTGGAACAAAAAATTTCTGCGTAATGAAATATGAAGCTAAAAATGATGGAGGTGTTGCCGTTTCAACAGCATCAGGTGCACTTTATGTTTCTGTAACATGGCAAGAAGCTCAAGATGAGTGTGAGGTATTAGGTTCTAAATATCATTTGATTACAGAGAATGAATGGCTTACTATTGCTCAAAATGTTGCTAATCATGCTGTAAATTGGAACTCCTCTGTTGTTGGTTCGGGGTTTATGTATCTTGGTCATAATGATAATGACCCTAGTACTTCTTTATTAGCTGATACAGATGATTTAAATGGTTATTATGGTACAAATGATGGAGTATCATTTCCAGGTGATGGTAGTTATTTTAATTTTCCATCTAATGATGCTAGGGCTTATCAAGGGCAAAAAAGAACATTATCACTTTCAAATGGAGAAGTTATTTGGGATTTATCTGGCAATGTTATGGAATTACTAAATAATAGTATGCCTATAGGATTGAGATATTATGGTGGAGGTGAGGGATGGTATAGTTATAATAGTGATGATGGGACAGGAAGTGTTGCATCACTTGTACCTGTTTTGAAACAACCATTAAATGGTTGGAATGCTCTTAATGGGATGGGTAGGTATTTTGATGGAAATAATGATGTAGGTACAGTTAATAATCGAGTTGAGTCTCCTGATTTTTGTGCAGGTTATTGTTCTTCAACTGCGATTTTTCTTCGTGGTGGGAGATGGTCATATGGTGAGTATACTGGTGTTTATGCTTTGGAATTATTTACAGGGCCATCAAGAGCACAGACTGATACTGGTTTTCGTTGCACATACCATCCATAATATTTAATAATTTAATATTTAATAAAAATATTTATAATAATTTATTAGAATAATATTTATAGTTTTAGAAAAGTTTTAATTTTTATGATATAAATAATAGTTGAATAATATTTTTTTGTATTTATTTTAAAAATTAATTATGCATATCTTGGGTGGTTTTTATTTGAATTTTTTTGTGTTTCATATTCTAGCCATAATTTTCTTGACATTATCATGCTTTGTGGAGCTGTATTGTAAATATTTGCAAATATTATTCCATTATCTGTTGTTAATTCAAAAAGATTGGCTTTTACAAATCGTTCAGGGATTATTAATTCTGAGTCAGATTTTCTTACATAACCTTGAATTACGGGTTTTGATTTTGGTATATTTAATAATTTTGCATATTTGAAGTGTTTTATGGAAGTATTAAAGTCTATATCTTTTATTTTTGGATTAAAATAAATAAGCAAACCATCTGATATTAAATCTTTATTCATTTGTTCATCTAAAGTCATATATCCTGTACCATTAGAATTAATTGTCATTGGAATTTCTGATTGTTTTAATATTTTATCGATTATTTTATTTAAATTTTGTGTCATTTTAACTAACAAGTAATAGGTTTTTATTTATAAACTTAATTAGATTGCTATTACTCTTTAAATGTAATAAAGATTTATAATCTATTATTATTATAATTGAATATTAAAGAATGGATGATGAAGAAAAGAAAAAGCTTAAAAGTAGTATTTTAAAGGTTTGGATTGGTTTTCTTTTATTGCCATTTATTTTCTTTTTTTATGTTTCAGGTGTTGCAAAAGTAGGAATTTCAGATGGTATTATGAAACTTTTATTAATAATATATATGTTTATTATGCTCATTATATCATTAATTTTAATACATATTACTTATATTGATAAGTAGAGATAATATTTTGGATGGTTTCTCTCCGAAATTTCGGCACTTTGACACAGCACTATTAAAACTCTAACTTTAAAATTGCTCTTAACTATAAAATTCGACATTTAATTAAATTAAAAATTATTTTATCCTTGTATGGTTAAAGTGCCAAAAGAAACCCAAAAAATAATAGTTCTAAATGAAGTAGAACTACAAGAAGCTTATTCAGTGCCAAAAATACCAATTGAATACAAAGATACGGTTTTTGAGATAGATAATTTAAATGAAATTGAAAATTATGATATTTCTGTTAAAGTCAAATATATCCTCGATTTAGGATATTTTAAAGTTAAAAAAACATTTTTTTCATATGAATTTTCAGAAGTTTTAGATGATGTTGTTTTTGTATTAAAAAAATATTTTCCTTATATTAAAACCTCTGAGATTAAGAAAAGACAACCAAGAAAAGATTCAATAAATACATTAAGAAGATTAATTTTAACTAAATTCAAGTATAAATATTATAATCCCGAATTTGATGAAATTATTATTAAAAAGTTAAAAGAATCCTATTTTAAACATAATCTTGCTCCTAAACAATTGTTTGATAAAATAGTAAATGATATTTTGAAAGATGAAAAATTAACTCTTCCAGAATATAGAAGAATGCAAATAATCATTTCAAAGATAATTAATACATCAGAGAAAGAAATTTTTACCAAATTAATGAATAAATTAGAGGATAAAAATATTGAAGAAATAAATAAGATCTTAGGTTTAAAAGCAAAAAAAGAATCAGTCTTAACTTTCCTTAAAACTTCTGCACGAGGTTTTGCTCATAATGCAGTTAAGGAAGAAATTAGAAAAAGAAAACATATGATTGATGTTTATAATCTAAGTAAGGAAATATTAAAAGAATTGAATATTTCATATACTACAATTCAATATTATGCAAAGTTGGTCAGTTCACTTGAATATTCGCAAATTAATAATGGTTGGAATGAATCTAAAAAATATTTTGCTATTTTGTGTTTTGTAAATTACAGATTTGTCAAATCAAATGATGATATGGTTAAAACTTTCAAATATTTAGTTAATCATTATTCTAGGAAAGTTTATACAGAATATAAAGAATATCTGTTTAAAAATCGTAAGAAAAATAAGGAATTATTCAAAAAAATTCAAGAATTACTTGGATTTTTATTTGAGACTGATACTTGGAAGAGTTATACTATGGAAACTTTGAGAGATAAAATCTTTGAAATTCTTGAAATTGGTGGAGAATACGAAGGAATAGAGGAAATTAAAGAATTAATTGACAAGCAATTTTTGAGAGATGTTAAGGTTAGATGGGAAATCATGGATAAACTTTACAAAGCTATAAAAAAAAATATTAAACCAGTTTTATCTCAAATGAATTTGACTTACTCTGAAGAAATCATAAATAATAAAACTAAAAATGTGATCAAATTTTATCAAAATTTTCATGATTCATTAAAAGATAAAAATGTAAAATTTGATTGGAATGATATGCCTAAGCACTTAATACCGCAATCTGAGTTTGCAGAACTAGAGAACAAACCAAAAAGGATTGAAATTTATATGTATTCAAAGATAAATGACTGGTTAGAAAGAAATGAAGTTTATGTTGAGGAATCTATAGAATTTAAAAAATTTGAAGATTATTTAATGAGTTGGGATGAATATGAAAAAGAAAATAAACAAATTTTTGAAGAAATAGAGTCTGAGTTTTTACAGAAACCATTTGAACAATCAATTACTAGGGAGTTAAATGTAATTGATAAAAAATTTCATGTAGTAAATCAGATGATTTCTAAGAATGAAATTGAACATTTTAAAATGATTTCCAAAGACAAATGGACTTTGGAATATGAAAAAATTGAAGAAATTGAAACTCCTGCTTACTTTAAAGAATTTGAAACTGATATTGTAAGTCTTATAAGATTAGTAGATAAGAAAACTAATTTTTTATCTTCTTTCGAACATATTTCACTAAAAAATGTTAGTAGAGAAATAGACAAGGATAGATTAATCTCAGGAATTTTAATGAATGCTACAGGGTTAGAATATAAAAATTTTGAAAATGATTATCCACAATCTAAAAATAAAATTAATTATAAAAAACTAAATAATTATCTTAGAACTAGAATTAGGAATGAAACTTTAGATGAAGCACATAGAATAATCAATATTTTTGCATCAAAGCTCCCTTCTTTTAGGAGATATGATATAGATTTGGGATTTATTCATTCTGGTTCAGATGGACAAAAAATAGGTTCTAAACATGAATTGAATATTGTAAGACATTCACAAAAGTTTTGGGGAAAAGGTAAAGCTGTAAATCATTTAACCATGCAAGTAAATTATTTATTTGCATCAATGCTTGTGATTCCAGCTAATGAATATGAAGGCAATAGTTTATTAGAATTAATTTTAAAGAGTAATTTGGAAGATAAACCAAAAAGACACTCAACAGATAATCATGGTATAAATGATTTGAATTTTGGTCTTTTGGAGCTTTTTGGTTATCAGTTTTGTCCTAGATACAAAACTGTGAGTAAGAGAACAAAAACCATGGTTTCTGGAATTCTTCCTAAATTTTTTCCTGAAGATTATGTAATAACTCCAAGTTATAGATTAGATTCTTCTTGGATTGTAAATTATGAAAAAGAAATCAGAAGAATTATTGCATCAATTTGGAAAAACAAAGATTCAGCAACAATTATAGTTAGAAGAATCTTAGGAATGGATAAAGAGAATAAATTGAGAAAAGCCTTTGTTCATTTTAATAGATTGATTATGACAAATTATATTCTAAATTATGTGATTGATTTAAAATTAAGACAAAGCATTCAGGCAGTTCAAAATAGAAGTGAGTATTTGAATGCTTTAAAATCTGAAATTAGATTCGCAAATAAAGGGATTTTAAAGGGTAAATCTGAGGAAGAGGTCTCAATAATATTGAATTCTGCAATGCTTGTTTGTTCTGCAATAATCTATTATAATTGCCTTGTATTGGACACTTTAGTAGAAAAAGGAGCAATTAAAGATCAAGAAGAATTAGAAAATTTAGCTCATGTTAGTCCTTATTCTTGGAGCCATATTATCATTCATGGAAAATATGATTTTGGTTTGGATGGAGTAAAGCAAATTGAAGAAAAATTAAAAGTATAAAAAGAGAATTTATGAAAGACTTATCCTTCATAAATATTTTCTAGATTAACCTCTGATATGAGGTAAGACCAAAACTGTAACTTTTGAAACTCTTAGGCAGTCCGTAGACATACCACAATCGAGTATGATTTAATGTTATCTAAAATTAAAAATTTTAGAGTCATTAAAATCCCATTTTAATGTTACTTACGAGCAACGAAACCCATTGTTCGTGTTCGAGTTCGAAGGACCATTGTTCAAGTTCAGGGCAAAAGCACCAGAGTTTGCACCATTGTTCCAATTGCCCCCACGAAGGAAAACAGCAGGGTTTTTGTATTTGTTTTGATCAAATAATATCTCGATAGTTTCTATTATAAACTTGATTTATACTTCTTTAGTAATCCTCCCAAAAGTTTGCCGATTAGTTCCGATTTTTCAATCATCAAAGTATATTGATTAAAAGGTAGAAAATGTAAATCTTTTGATATTCTAAGTAAGAGTTTGAACTTATCAAATAGATATGCTATTTTTCTAAGTTGGGATGTTTTATCTTTTTGATTTAATCTTGTAAATTTATCTAATATTATCAACATTTCCAAAGCACACACATCAATATTGTGCCTTAAAGTGAATTTTTCACTTTTTGGAAATCGTGCAAGAGATGGATAAAGATTCAAATAGAGATTGTATAATTCATGATAGAGAAGAAAACCATCATCTTTATTAAAATGACTATTTTCCATTTTGATTATCAGGCTGTTCAAGCTTTCTAATTAGTCCATTCATATATTTGATACTTGCTTCTATTGTGTCAGAATTATCTTCTTTGATTATATTTAAATCTTTTAAAATTGATAGTTCAATTTGGAGTTGAGATAGTAATATTCGAACTTTATTGTAGATTTGTAACTTACCTTTCATAGACCAGTAATTGTAACCTGCATTTAGATTTGGGAAAATTTCTACAGCATGCGAGTAGGCATTATCTACTAGTCTTTTATGAGTAGTATTACTCAATTTCAATTCATCTAGTTCTTTAATTATTTTCAAAAAAACTGGAAAATATTCTCTGTATATTGGTAAGTCAAAGGCATTCATTTTTCATCATAATTTTTCGAACGCGCATGCTTCGCATGGCATAAAAACAGGGTGGCATTTAGCCACCCTCCAGAGTTCCAGACATTCAGAATTCCAGAACTCTAAAGTTACCTGCATTGGTGCAATGTTCATGGTGCGAACGAGCAACGAAACCCACGGTTCGTGCCCGAGTGCGAAGGACCATTGACCAAGTGCAGGGCAAAAGCACCAGAGCGTGCACCAGTGTGCCAAGGGCCCCCACGAAGGAAAACAGCAGTAGGCGAACAGTATCCA
>CAYLKB010000044.1:0-12407 GCA_964384165.1 uncultured Methanosarcinales archaeon | reverse complement strand
TCAGCAATTATATTCCAGTAAAGGGACAGACACTTTTTTGATATTTTTCTATTTTTTCTAATGAATCTTTATCTTTGCCTGATACTGATTCAGCATTAATACCATATTTTCTCATTTCAGATGCAAGAGAATCAGCATGACTAACTGATACACAAAATATTATACCTGATTTTCTTAATTTATCATTATCAAAGTATTTCTTTAAATTGTCAATTATTAATTTATCTCTAGAAGGAACAATTACTGATTTTTGAAGATCTGTTCCTACATAATCTTTACCATTAAATCTTATTTCACTTAAGTCTAGATTTGAATGTAATCTAAAAACTCTTATAGGAACCAATATTTTTGATTTTATAGCATCTTCTAAAGTTAAATTTGTTTCATACTCACCAAATATAGTTTCTAATTTAATTAAATCAGGTCTGTCTGGAGTAGCAGTTGCCCCTAATAATGTTTTTGGCGTAAAATAAGATAATACTCTTTTTATAGCTGGTGCTATACAATGATGTGCTTCATCTATAAATATATAGTCATAATAATCTTTTGAATAATTTAAATAATCTCTTGAAATTTTAGAATATGTTACAATATTAAAATTGTAAATGTTTTTTTGAAATTTATTTTTTATACTTTCACTTAGTTGATTTTTTAAATTTTTTGTCGGTGTTAATGCTAACATATTTTTTACTTTACCATTTTCAAATTCTCTGTATAAATCATTTAGAAAAATTTCAGTCTTTCCAGTTCCAGTTGGTAATACTATTAAATGTGAATTTATACCATTTTTTCTATTAGTTTCAATTAAATCTAGAAAATCTTCTTGGTGTTTATATAATGAGAAATTTCTTTTTCCATATATTTTATTTAGATTTTCTATGTTATCTTTTTTTCCTAGATATCTAAGCATTTGATCTTTTACATATTCTTCATTTCTCATACTTTGATAAGACCATCTATATAATTTATCCAAATATAACTGAATAGAATTTTGTTTAGTTAATTGTGATAAATATTTTTCTTTTCCTATTATTATAGGATTATGAAAACTTTCCCCATTAATTTCTATACCAATTAATTTATCATTAATTTTAATTACATAATCAATAAATCTATCATTACCTTTAATATCATTAATAGGATATTCTCTTTTGATTTTATTTATTGTTTCTCTTCCATAAATTTCATCAATATTATTTTCAAAAAGGAACTCCGCATTAGATGGGTCAATGTTTGATAGATATCTATCACTTCTTGTTTTATTGTCAATAAATTCAGGAGTTATGTTATTAATTAACATATTTAATAACTCTTTTGCAGAATTTAATTCGGTCTCATTGGAAATAAAAAATCTATATAGTTTATCATTTTCATACATAATTTTATTTTGTTCATTTAGATAATTAAAATAAAATAAATTATTATTAAAACTATCATCTTTAAAGAAATCCTTATCAATAAGAACAACATTTTTTTCATATCTAAATAGATAACAAAATTTTAGTTCAACTTCTAATTTATAATTTGAGTTTTCTAACCATTCTTTTATCTTTTCAAATAAATGCATAATAAAATTATTATAAATAAGTTTTATAAATATTCCTCTCCCAATGGTTTCTGTGACAACATATAATAAACTTGTAAGAGATGAGATTCCTCAAATAATTGAAAGTACAGGAAAGATGGCAAAATGGCATTATGCTGATGAAAATGAATACCAACAACTCCTTATTTTGAAGTTAAAGGAAGAATTTGATGAATTTGTGGAAGAATACTCGCCTGAAGAACTTGCCGATCTTATTGAAGTAATAGAGACTTTAAAGAAGACTCCAAGATACTCCAAGACAGAAGAAATAAGAGAGAAAAAGAAAAAAGAAAGGGGTGGGTTTGAGAAAAGAATTGTGCTTGAAAGTACTAAATGACATAGATTAAGTTTAATAAATTCTAATATTGAGAGAGATATTATTTAGTATATATACTTTTAATTCAATTAGTTTTACTCGTTTATCTCATTTTGAATTTTAGCTATAATTTCATTAATCTTTTTTTCGTTTAGTTTGAAAATAATAGATTTACATTTTACAAAAAATTCAGGAGTTTTTTGAATCATCTTATTGTATTGTTCATCTGGCACAGTTCATTCTATATAATATTGAGAATTAATACATGCTTTAAATAAAGACTCTGTAAAAGCTAATTCTTCTTATTCAAAAAATTCATTCAAGAATCTTTTTGCAAATTTAAGAGTACAGATATGAATCTCACATTTTACGCCAACTTTTATCAAAATTGAGTATATAGAAAAATAAATTGTATAATATGATGTAGATATAGTCGCCTGGCAAAAGTTTTTCCTTTTGCGTTTCCTTCACTTAGCTTTGCCCTCTAAGCTTTAAAGGTGTTCTTAGAGGTTAAGAACTTCTGCCTAAGCACAATAATTAAATAAATAATCACTTTCTTTAATAAATTAAAATAATATTAATTATCTATTAAACTCTTATTCTACTTGGCCGTTCTAATTGAAGTTATTAAAGATTATTGCGATTTATTTTAATAAGAAATAATCTTATTAAACAAATAGGTGCCTTCTTTTTAATAAGGAATAATATTATTAAAATAAATTTAAATTACTTGAATACATAAAAACTATTAAGAATCTTGGATAAATATCTATAAACTCTACTTTCTAAATATTTTAGTATTTGCTGGATTGATTGTATTTACTAAAGCTTTAAAGAAGACTCTAAGATACTCCAAGACAGAAAAAATAAGAGAGAAAAAGAAAGAAGAAAGAGCTGGGTTTCTAGTAAAGGATTGTTCAGATAAGTTTATAGGTGATAATAATTTTTAGTTGGTATAGAATTAATTATTAGTTATGAATAGATTTTAATTGTAAATAAATATTGTAATTTATTTTATTAATTCCTGGCTTTTTCCCATAGGAGTTCAAAGTGCTTTTTGTAACCCAATGCCACTTTCTCGTCTTTTATTAGAAAACTGTAGGGGTTTTCTGAAAATACAGTTATTGCTACGAAGTCCCCACAAATAACAGTTTCTTGGAATGATTCAAAATCTTTTGATAAAAACTTAATATTTGTCAAATTCATTTTATTTATTTCATCACCAGCATCTTTTACAGTTAAATCAAATACCTGCCTTGATTTGATATTATTTACTATTCTTTTCCTGTGAATATTCTTCCACCATGGGTCACCCATTAAATTGTGACAGTCTTTTCCTCCACCAAAAGAGAGGTATTCTTTTGCATTAATATTGTTTACAAGAATATTATAAACTTCGCTTATTCCCTTTTTACCTTTGTATATGCTTGCATGTTCTTTTTCTTTTGAATATTTTTGCTTTTCAATTAGTTCTGGATATATTTCGTCAAACTTTCTCTTTTTCTCATCTATGTAATTGTAAAATTGTTTGGGGTCGTTTGCCTGATATATTCTATGTTTGCCTTCAAATACATAATTGATTAAGCCTTTTTCTATTAGGGTGTTTAGTGCTCTGTGAGTTACTGATGTGTGCAGAGAGGATTTTAATATTAATTCTTTTGCATGTGATTTGCCAAGTTCTAATAGTGTCAGATATGTTTTGATTTCTGCGTTAGTAAGTCCTAAGTCTTCAAGTATTGTAATGTCCATATTATGTTTATATTTTATGCATTTATAAATATACTCTCTTTTAAGAGTAGTTCTGTTTAAATAGTTGTAACTACTAATAGATATAATAAGAAAATGGTAAAAAAAATATTAATAGTTGAAGATAAGGAAAAAGAAATACAAAGAGCTAAGGAGTCTGTATTTGGACATGATTTTATTGTTGCAACTAATTTTAAAGATGCAAGAAATACAATTGAAAATCAAAGATTGGATGGTATATTGACAGATTTGTATTTTCCTGATGGATATCAAATTGGTTGTCAAGAGAATTTAGAAAATATTAGAAATGTAAAAGAGATGTTTGATAAATATTTAGATAGAATAATGTCTGTAAATATTGTTGAATATACTAAGTATCAAAGTGCAATCTTATTTTACAGATTAATAAGGGGTATTGATGATTGCGACCATAAGGCTAAATTAAGAGAGATGTTTCTAAATGATAGGAATGGAAATGAATTAGCACTTGATATGTTTAATCAATTAATTGAGGATGGCCAGTATAGAGATTTTGCAAGTTATTACAATAGTTTAATTGATGGCAATCCAGATATATTTCCATTAGGATATAAAATATGCAGAATTGCAAATGAGAGGAAAATACCATGTTCAGTAGTAACTGATGTTAATCATCATAGCATTCTTGCAGAACCATTTAGAGGTTCTTCAAATTTTGTAGATACTAAAAACTGGAGATATGGATACTCATTAATTGAATAAAAATGTGCGGGATAACAGCTGTTTTTGGGAATTGTTTAAAAAGTGAAGATTTTATTAAAAAATCATTAAATAAAATCAAACATAGAGGGAGTTCAAATTTTGAATATGAAATTTTTGAGAATGCAGGACTTGGGACTAATAGACTTGCAATTGTAGGTGAAGATACGGGAAAGCAACCTATATCAGATGATAATAATGAGATATATGCAATCTTAAATGGGGAAATTTACAATTATGTTGAATTAAAAAATGATTTAATTGAGAAAGGATATAAATTTAAAACATCATCAGATACAGAAGTATTGGTTTATTTATACAAGGAATATGGAAGTCAATTTACTCAAATGATTGACTCAGAAATATTTGCGTTTGTGATTTATGATAAGAAAAAGAATAAGTTTCTTGCTGGCCGTGATAGGTTTGGAGTAAAACCACTTTATTATGCAATTGATAAAGATATGAATTATTATTTTGCATCAGAGCTTAAACAATTGTCTCAATTTAAATTTATTGAAAAAATTTATGAATTTCCTAAAGGCCACATTATGTATAATAATAAATTAAGAAGTTATTATTCATTAAATTTTTCTGATGATATCATTGATGAAAAAATTGCAGTAAATAATATTTCAAGATTACTTGAAATAGCTGTTAAAAAAAGGGTAAATACAAATTTGCCTGTTGCTGTATTGCTTAGTGGAGGAGTTGATTCTTCACTTATTATGGAGATAGCAAATAAGTATCACAATAATGTTAGAGCATATATCTTAGGATATAAAGAATCTGAGGATTACAAAGCAGCTGTTAAACTATGTAAAGAGAGAAATTATAAGTTTAAAGTAGTTGAGCCTAATTCAAATTATGATGAGAAAGTATATGAGATGATTGAGTCAGTTGAAACATATGAAGCCCAGATTATAAGGCATTGTTTTTCACTTGATATTGTTGCAAAACAAATTAAAGAAGATGGATATAAAATTGTACTTAGCGGCGATAATGCAGATGAGATTTTTGCTGGATATAATGAGTTCTCAAGTGTTTCAGAGTTGTTTGTAAATACAGTTTGCAAAAGTTTAGTTGATAATATGGATAGAGGACATAACAAAAGGCTTGATAGAATATCAATGAAACATACTCTTGAGATAAGAAGTCCTTTTTATGATGAAAAATTAGTTGAATTTGCAATGAGAATAAATTCAAAACTTAAAATTAAAAAGAATGGGAAAAAGATTATTACAAAATATATTTTAAGAAAAACTGCATTAAATTATTTACCTGAATATATTTCTTTTAGATATAAAGCTCCTTTTTCAAATGGTGCTGGTATGAATGTAGGAAATAATTATAAAAACCAAGACGGAGATGTTGCAAAAAAAGTAATTGAAAAATATAAATATTTGAAATTTAGTAATACTAATCAAGAGTATAAATTTTTAACAAATGAAGAGAGAATATATTTTGAAATTTTTAATTCATTTAATTATACTAAGTTAGAAAATAATCATGAAAGAATTATTACCAAAGAAGACTTGGATTCTATAGAGTCTAAATGTTTAAAAAAATATTGTGAAAATATAAAAGAATATTTTCATAAGAAAAATATTTCAAGAAATTTAATTTCAAATATTGATAATTTCCAAACTGTTATTTCAAATTCATTAAATTCAAATATGGAATTGAAATTAATTGGGTTTTGGGGTGCTTCAAATAAGAAAAATATAAATCAAAATGATATAAATGTAATAAATAGGTTTATAGAAATTAGTGATGATATTCATGAATGTTTTAATCTTAAAATTAAGTATGTTTTTCTCTTGTCGGATATTCATGCAAGTTTAAATGGATACTTGAAAAAAAATTATATGGTATATCTAAAAGAAATTGAAAAATTGTTAGAGAGAAAAGGTTTTGAAGTTGTATATTTGAGTAATTTATGGAAAAAATATTCATTAAATTATGATGTAATTTTTAATCAAATTAAAAAGAATCAGGATATGAATAATTTTGATAGTTTTTCAATAATTATAAATTCAGCAAAAAATCTTGGTTTTAAAAATTATGAATATGAAGCAAAAAGATATCTTATTGTAAGATTAATTGAAAAAGAAATATTGGAAAAGGAATACAAAAATTGTATCTTTCATACTTTTATAAAGAAGGAACTTAGTTTTTTATATCCTGAGAATTTAGCTCTTCTTCATTTGTGGTCTGAAAAAAGAGGTGTTTCATGTCCACCTTGGTTTGAGTTTTAATAATTATTGTATCAAATTTCTAAATTTAAAAAAAAGAAATCTCTTACAAAAGTTTTATTAATAAACTAGTTTCAATTTATAATATGGGACTAATATTTGAAAGTAAAAATTTTATTGTAGAATCTCATGAAAAACCTGAAATTGATAGATTAGAAGGAGGTCATATTAAAATTACTCCTAAACAAGATTATTCTGATAGAACTGAATTATCACCAAAAGAAGCAATTGAATTAATGAGGTTATCAATTGTTTGTGGAAAAGCAATGAAAATTGCTATGAAAAAACAAGGTGTAGAAATTGGTAGAATAAATTATCAAGAGAATGGTAATTGGAAACCTCATTTACATATTCATTTGTATTGTAGAGCAGTCAATGCTAAAATACAAAAATATGGTGACCCACTTACACCGGGACATAAGAAAGGATTTATACCATTAAATGAAGAAGATATAAAATTAATTAGAAATGAAATTGAAACTCTTTTAGATTTGAATGAATTTTCTAATGTAAAGTGGGGTCTATCTTTTAATTAATCTATATTTCAACTCTAAATTTAATATTTTAAAAATTAAGAAACTCTCCTTCTTTTTAGTCTTCGGGGACATATTGCAGACTTTCACATACTGCTCACTAAAATAAATTGAAAATCCTAAGAATTGCTATCCCCACCCTAAATGATGGGGTAATCTTGAAACGATATAACAAAAGCTTATTGGAAAATCCTTGCAGTACCTCATAAAACTTAATTATGCATATTATAATTAAAATCTATCACAATTTGTTCTAATAAAATCTGTAAGTTCTTTTAATGTAAACTCTACTTTTGCAACTTTAATAATGAAATCTTCTTTCTTTTTTTCATCAAGAGAAAAAATAAGTTTATTATCTTCTAAAATTACTTCAAGAATTACAATTCCGGTTCTTTTATTTCCATCAACAAATGGGTGGTCAACTGTAATTGCAGTTAGAATTTTAGCTATAATTGTGAAAAAGTCATCACCGTATGGATTATGTTTTGCATGGTCGATTACAAAATCTAATGAAGATGTTGAAACAACACCTATATCACCACCGTAAACATCAATGATTTGTTCATGAATGTCAATTATATCTTGGACTGTAAAATTAATTTCCATTTTCACAAATCTTTTAATCTTTTTAGCAAAGTATCATTTCTTTTCATAACTTTAATAACATGTTTTTTTGCTGATTTGTTAATTTTGAATTTAATTATAATTACAGTTTTCTTTTCCATATTATATATTCGACATGATAATATTTAAAGTTATCTCTTATAAGAAATCCAAGGAGTATTGATAGTGAGAATTAAATAAAATTATTACTTACTGAAAACCTAAAATTTGATTGTGTCAAATCTGATAATGCTTGGAGAATTCCATTTAAAGTGTATTTATAGTCGTCCACAAAAGTTTTTCCTTTTGTGTCCTCTCCACTCGCCTTGTCGCTAAGCTATATTGTGTTCTTAGAAGTTAATAACTTCTGCCCAACCACAATATTTAGGAAATCATTTAAACCATTTAACATTTACATATATTATGATTGAAGCAATTTTGTTTGATGCGGAAGGTGTTGTTATAGATACTGAGAGTTTATGGGATAGGGCTCAAGAGATATTTTTAACAAGAAGAGAGATTGTATATGATAGAGATAATGTAAAGCCATTGCTAACTGGTAGGTCCATGATTGATGGTGTTAAAATTATGAAATCATTAAAAGGTTATGAGAATTTAGTTGGAGATGATAATGAATTAGCTAGGGAAAGAGCAGAAATTGCTCAAGTACTTTTTAAGACAGATATAGATTTTATAGGAGGGTTTAAAGACTTTCATTCAGAGATAAGACATAGATATTCACATTGTATATCAACAGCAATGCATAGAGAATTGCTTAGAGATGTTGATTTAAAACTTGGTTTGTCAGAATTGTTTAATGGGAATTTGTTTAGCATAGATGATGTAGGGGGAAAATCAAAACCTGAACCGGATATTTTTTTATATTCTGCTAAACAGTTAAGAGTAAAACCTGAAAACTGTGTTGTGATTGAAGATTCTCCAAAAGGCATTACTGCTGCTAAAAGAGCAGGTATGTATTGCATTGGACTTACAACTACATATCCTGAAGATTTACTAAGAAAAGCTGATATGATTGTGAGTGGTTATGATAAATTAAAAATATATTATGAATAATATTTGAATTTATTCTTCCCATTTTGGACAATAGAATTTATAACCACAATATCTACAAGGGTTATCATTTTTTGCAACTGAGAATTCAGTCTCAAAGTCTTTTGCAATTAAATTTGCAGTTTGAATTAGTTCTTCTCTTACTTCTTTTAAATTAAATCCTTTTCCTCTCCCAGATTTTGGATAAATATCATCACCATTTACAATGAATTCATCTGGTTTGTCTAATTTGAGCATCTCAAGAGTTAAAACTGATGGAGTTTTTCCAATGTTTTCTTTTGCTGCAATTGCATAGTATCCCATTTGAAAAGCTCTTTTTTTAGGTTCCAATTTATTTTTATTAGATTTGTAATCAATTATTTCTAATGTTTTGTCTTCAAGTTCATCTATTCTATCAGCTTCTCCGTAAAATGTGTATCCTTCTAATTCTAGGGGGAGGCCAATTTCTGTTAGTGAGTTTTCTCTAATTTTGTTTTTATTTCTTGCATAAAAAATTTTAATCATTAACTCAACTTCATCTTTTGGCATGTCTTTATATTCGTCTTTATTTAATAGAGTTTTTGCATATTCTAAATAATCATTTTCTGATTTGAATTTCTCATTTACTCCAACTTCTAAAATTTTGTGGACAAATGAGCCTACATTTGCAGAGTCTTGTTCTTCAGTTACATCTTTTCTTATAGGCATTTGCAGTATTCTTGCAAGTTCAAATTTTTTTGGACATTCTAAATAATCAAGTAAGCCTGTTGGTGAAAATGTTAGCATTGATTTGTCAAATTTTATTCCCGAGAAATTGTCTTTTGATTTTTGAATAAGTAGTTTTAAGTATTCTTCTTTTTGATTATTTAAATTTATAATTTTACCTTCTTTTATTGATTTATATTCTGAAATTTTATCTAGTAAAATATTTGTGTCTTCACTATCAAGGCTTTCAATAATGTCATCTTTAATTTTAGAGAGTAGTTTTTCTTTTGGTGAAGATGGTGAAATTGAGGTATTCAATTCTTTATCATCTTTAATGTACTCAATATTTTCATGTTCAACTTTGTCTTGTTCATGCCAATTATCATATCCAATTTCATTTAAAAAAATTGATTCTTCTGCTGAGTCTTCTTCATTGTCATAACTTCTTGCAAATGTCAAATACAAATCTTTTTTTGCTCTTGTAAATGCTACATATGCAAGCCTTCTCTCTTCTATTTCAAGCATTTTTTTTTCGTATTCTTTTATAGCAGTATTAGTTTCTTTTTCATTAAGTTCGCCTAGTTCTTTTAGATATAATTTAAGGTCTGGAAGTAGTTCTTTAGGTATAAGAGGTTCGTTTTGAGTTCTTTTTAGAGGAAACCTTCCTGTTGCTAGATTACTTACAATTACGCATTGATATTCAAGGCCTTTAGTTGCATGCATTGTCATTATTCTTATTGCATTATCATTTTGAATTTCACTTGCCTTTATATTAACACCAATTTCCCTTAGAATTTCAAGATAGTCAATGAATTTTGATAAATCATCACCATGGACTTTTGCAAAGTTTTCAGATATTGTATGAAATTTTTTTAAGTTCATTAAACTTTCAATGTTTTTGTTTGTTCTTTGATATGAAAAAGCTCTGTTTAGTCCTGTTAATTCATATATTTCTAAAATTAAATCAGGAATAGAAAGATTAGATTGGCCGTGTAAATAATTTAGTTTATTAAGTATTGAATTAATTGTTTTTACAGAATTTTCATTTAAATTTAATTCTTTTATTGAATTAATTAAGACTTCATCAATTGATTTTTCTTTGTTTTTTTTGAGATATTTACCAATTTTTAGACTATCTTCCATTGAAATTAAGTTTTTGTAATGAAATATATGCCACCAGCTCTGGTCTGCTGTTACATTTCTTGTTTGAAGATTGTTAAGCATTGAGAGATATGATATTGTTGTTTTAATTTCTCTTTTTGACATTAAATTAGATTTTCCTGCTTGAGCAATTGAAATATTTCTTGAGTTTAAATATTCTTTTAAGTAATCACCTTGTCTGTGAGTTCTAAATAATACGCATATCTCTTTAGGCTCTACTCCTTCTTTTAATTTTTCTTCAACAATATCTGCAATTACTCTTGCTTCTTCAGCCATATTTTTTGTTTCTATTAATTTGACTTTTTCTCCTTCAATTCCTTTAGCATTATATGTTTTAATACAATCTTTAGGATTGTCATAATTGTTTTGAATTAAATCGTGAGCAATATTTAGTATTTTATTTGTTGACCTGTATGAATTGTTTAAATTAATTTCATCTTTAATTGTTGCATTGTATGTTTTCATGAAGTGATTGAAACTTTCTTTGTATGAACCTCTAAAACCATATATTGATTGATTTTGGTCTCCTACAACGGTGATGTTTTTATGTTCTATTGCAATATGCTCTATTAGTTCAAATTGGATTTTATTTGTATCCTGAAATTCATCTATTATTAAATATTTGAATGTTTCTGTATATTTGTCTGCTCCGAATTTTCTAAATAAATGAAGTACTAGGTGATTTAAGTCTGAAAAGTTAAGCATATTTTTTTCTTTTTTAATTTTGTCATATTTTTCCCAGACCTCAATAAAATCTTTAAATGAAGTATATTTTTTGAATAAATCTAAAAACTCTTTATATTCTTTTTTTAACATCCTATTTTCTTTTGTGTTTGGTTCTAAGTGAAGAGTGTTTAAATTGAATTCTATTTCTTTTACTTTATTTTCAAGTTCTTCAGGTTCTACTTTTTCTTTTAGTTTTTCTTCTAATTTCTGTAGGTATTCTTCTATTTGTATTTTCTCAATTCCAAAGTCTTTTGCTGTTGAGATTGTTGAGGTGTATCTGTTAGCCCAATATGGAGTTACATTTAGTTCTCTGTGAATTAGAATCTTTGAATCATCTGGTTCAAGGATTTGAAATTCATTGTCAATTCCTAAGAGATGGCCATCTTCTTTTAGAATATCAGCGCAAAAACCATGGAATGTTCTAATTGATGGAATTTTGAAAGATTTTAGTGATTTTCTTATTTTTGATTTTAATGAGTTTGTAGCTTCAATAGAAAATGTAAGACACAATATTTCTTCTGGTTTAAATAAGTTATTATCAACTAGATTTTTTATTTTTTCTACTATAGTTGAGGTCTTTCCAGTACCGGCTCCTGCTAGGACTATGCATGGGCCTTTTGTTTTGTTTATTACTTTTTTTTGCTGCTCGTTTGGTTCTTGCTCTGGCATTTTATATTACATTTTAGCCAGTGTAGGTTTATAAAAGTTGCTGCTTATTTTATTTATTTTCTAATTTTGGAAAAAAAAGGATTATTATAATATCTAGTAAGAAAATAGTATAAAATGTACAATATATCGTGTAGTTTTGAGTTGAATTATTGATTTTTAAATGCGATTTATGGTAAAATATGAAAATGAAAAATTGTATTTCAATAGTTTTATTTATTACTGTTTGCTGTTTACTACTCTTTTAGTTTTTGTTTAATATTACAATTATTATAAAAGCTCCGTTCGGAGTTTAAAAGTTTTAAGCAGAATAAAATATATAAAGG
>CAYLKB010000043.1:12128-12413 GCA_964384165.1 uncultured Methanosarcinales archaeon | reverse complement strand
TAGTTTCATAATATCAATATTATTAATATTACGAAAAAGTTTTGGGAAACCACAATTTATCCACAAATTAATTAAATTTATAAATTATTACTTTCAAAGATTATTAAAAACAAAATGAAAAAAAATAATCAAAACAATCAAAATTCAAATATAAAAAAATTATTTAATCAAAATAGTATTATATTTTATATTTCATTTATTTTACAAATATTCCTCATAATATTATTATTTTCAAATAATTTTATAGGACTTTCACTAATAATTGATAAAATATTCATATTTATA
>CAYLKB010000043.1:10139-12118 GCA_964384165.1 uncultured Methanosarcinales archaeon | reverse complement strand
GTATAATTTTATTAATTGTATCAATTTATGAAATTTATAAAAAAAATAATATATTACTACCAATAATTGGCATAATACTCTTTTTATTAGTACTTCTACTTTTTATAGGATTATTAAATGCATTATCAAATTTCACATAAAATTAATATTAATAAAAATTGAATAACAAAATAACAAAATCTATTGGAATAATTATTACAATATCTCTTATTATTACAATCATTTTTACTATCTTGTTGTTTACAAATAATGAAGTAAAAATAAAAAATTGGGGCACAGATAATATAATCTTAATGCAACATCAAACTCTAAAAACATATGCTTGTTTTGGATGTAGTCAAAAAGAATTTGGAAAAGCTATGTGTATTGACCCTATTAAAGAAATGAAAGAAGTCAGTGAAACAAGATTTAGATATTGCAACAACAATTTTGAAGTAATTGAAGATAAAGACTTTATAGGTATTGTTGGTGAAACTTGCAATGAAAACATAGATTGTTCTCTGCCAATGGAATATGCAATTCAATCGAATTGTCCTTTCCTATCTATGTGTATTGACTCAAAATGCAGTGTAGTTTGTCCTATATATTACTATGATATAAACTCCCAAGTAAATCAAAATCACAATTTCACATGTAACATAGACAATCAATGCAATTGTACTGAGAGAGGAAATATTAGTCTTTATTGTAAATGTATTAATAATAAATGTTTCTCTGTTGAAAAGAAATAATTTGAAAGTTATTAATAAAATAATTAATTAGAACAAAAAAAAATATTCAGTAAAGTTTTTATTTTATTAAATTTATTAATATATATGAAAGATTGTATTTTTTGTAAAATTTGTAAAAAAGAATTAGATTCAAAAATTTTATTTGAAGATGACTTAGTTATTGCAATTATGGATATTAATCCTTGTGTTGATGGACATTCATTAGTAATTCCTAAAAATCATCATGAAAATATATTTGAAACACCTAATGAAATATTAGAAAGAGTAAATGTTGTTTCTAAAAAAATTGCCCATTTATTAAAAGATAAATTAGAATGTACTGGCTTTAATATATTAAATGCCTCTGGAAAAGATGCCCAGCAAAGTATATTTCATTTACATTACCATTTAATTCCTAGATATAAAAATGATGGAATGGATTTATGGTTTCATGGAAATAATACTAAAAACAATATTGAGAAGATTTATCAAAAATTAAAATGAAAGGTAAAATATATTTGGCAGGAGGAGGAGATGCAGAGCAATCTTTTCAAGCAGATAAAAAAATATTCCGTAATATTAAAAAAATATTATATGTCCCACTTGCATGGGATAGTGATGAAACTTATGAAAGTTGTAGAGAATGGTTTGAGAGTATGCTATTATTACACATTGGAATTGAATATAGTATGATTAAAAATTCAACTGAAGAAATTAAATTAACAGACTTTGATTTAGTTTATATTGGAGGAGGAAATACTTTCAAATTATTAAAAGAATTAAAAGAATCTAATTTAGGAAATGATTTAATTGATTATTTAAATAAAGGAGGAATTATTTATGGTGGAAGTGCTGGTGCAATCATTTGGGGAAACTCAATTGATATCTGCCAATTAGGAACAAGCTCTGATAAAAATAATGTGAAACAAAATAATACCTCAGGATTTAATATAATTAATGATTATGATATTCAATGCCAATATAATGATTCAGAATTAAAAATACATCAAGAATATTCTAAGAATACTTCTAAAACTATTTTAGCTATACCTGAAGAGAATATAGTTGAGTTTGATGGTTCTAAATTTAAAGTATTAGGAGCAAAAGAAATTAAATTGATTTCTAATAATAATGTTGAAAATCTAAACTAGAAAAATTCAATTATCTATTTAACTTTATAATACACCAATTGGTAAATATTAAAATTCATTAGATTATTAATAAAAATAAACAATATAAAATATGTAATTAAATTAAGAATTTATCATT
>CAYLKB010000043.1:0-10129 GCA_964384165.1 uncultured Methanosarcinales archaeon | reverse complement strand
ACCGGCGCTATCGGGGCCGAAACCCGCCACACTATAGAGGCACAACCGGTCCATTAGGTCCTATAAGATTACCTACTTGAACCATTTCTTTGCACTCTCTCTTCTATGTGGACAACCTGGCCAACAACAAGGTCTTTTTTTACCACTAAGAATATCTTCTTTTAATCTTCGTAATCTTTCAGCTTTTGTTTCTTCCTTTTTTGGCATAGTTGTATAACAAATCCATTCATTTTGAGCAAGAGGAGTTAGAGATCCCCACTTTTCATTCAACTCTTTATTTTCATTTAGAAGAGTTTGAATTTCTTTTGTCATATTATGCATGAATTCTTTAGTCATCTTTTTCAACATACTTTTTAAAATTATTAAGTATAGATTGCCAACCTTGTCTTTGCATCTCAATTGAATTTTGAGTTTCTGCATCAAAAGATTCTAATATCTTAGTTCCATTGTCTTGAGTTATGAATTTAATTGAAACTCTTCTTTTATCACCAAGTTCGTATTGAATTAAACTATATTTTTCAACATTTGTATATGTTCCTTCAAAATCAAATTTCATAGAACCATCCATAGCAGACATAGTGTATGAAAACTTTCCTCCAATTACTAAATCATTTGTTGCATTAGGACATTCCCAATCATCAGATGCAAAATTCCAATTAACAATATGTTTTGGATTAGTCCAAAACTCCCAAACTTCATCAATAGGTTTATTTACCTTTACTTCAACTTCAATTTTTTCATTCATTTCTCTCTTTTTCATTCATAAAAAATGCTTCCCATAAATGTCCATCTAAATCTTCAAATTGTCTGCAATACATCCAACCTAAATTAAGTATTTCATTACTTTCTCTAGCACCAAGAGATAATGCTTTTTCTATAAACACATCTACTTCTTCTTTATTTTCAAGTTCTAATGATAAAATAGTTTCTGTTTGCTCTTTTGATTTTACAATTTCTTTATTTGTAAATGTCTTAAATTTTTCTTCTTGAGAAATGAGTACAAATATATTTTCTTCAATTTCAAGTCCAATTGTTGTCTCACCAGTACAGAAGTTATTAAATTTTAATCCTAAATCCATAAAAAATTTTTTACTCTTTTCTATATCTTTTGTTGAAAGATTTATACATATATTTTTTTTCATATAATTGTATGAATTTTTTAATTTATAAATAAAGTCTTTAATTGTCAAGAATATTCTACCCTAAATTTGATGATATTCTATTAGAAAAAGACTCCTGCGGGATTTGAACCCGCACAAACAGGGCCGAAACCTGTAGCACTATCCAGATTATGCTAAGGAGCCAATATAAATACAAAAATATTAGAATTTATAAATATTAGCTGACATTATTTGATTTATCATTAATCTCTCCAAACAAACTATCAACATAAACTTTTAACTCATCTAATATAAATGATGTCAAAATCTCACTCTTACCAGTAGCAAGAGCTTGTATGTATTTGCTTCTATTTGCAACAGATATGTCTATCATTGGAAAACCACTTCTATCTAAAATAAAATTCATAAGCAATCTTGCCATCCTGCCATTGCCATCTGAAAAAGGATGAATTATTGCAAATCTCATGTGAAATTCACTAGCAAGCTCAAGTGGATGAATTTTATATTTGTTCTTCTTATAAAAAGAAATTAAATTTCTCATCTCTTTAACTACAAGTAGTGGTGGTACTGGTATAAAATCAGCTCCTTCTATAAATCTCATATCACATCTATAACCACCTATAATATAATACATGTCATCTTCATGATATTCATCTAGGCCTTGCATAAGAACTTCATGAAGTCTTTTAATAAAATTCTCACTCAAATCTTCTATCTCGCACATCATATACTCTATTGCCTTTTTATGATTTTTTAATTCATCAATCTCAAGTAACTGCTTTCCATCAACGGATAAATTTTGATTTATTACTAAATCTACTTGAGCCCTCGATAATGTATTTCCCTCAATAGAACAAGAATGATAAGTAAAACCAGTTTTAAATCTCTTCTCAAGCTGTCTTTTAGATTCAGGGCCTAATTTTGCAAGATTGTTAAAAAACCTTATTTTTAATTTTTCAGCATCCTCTATAATCTTATTATCAACTTTAAAAGGCTCAAACAATAAATCAGACCGAATTAATTTTTGAATTTTCTTTTCAGTAAACTCAGACTCTAAAATACTCAATTCATTCAAATCTGGTTTTGTTTTTCCAATATACTTTAAATTCTTTTGAAAAACCTTCTCCCCTACACGATAGGATTCAACATAATAATAATATATCTCATCTCCGCTCTTTTTTTCCTTCACAAATGCCATTAAACTTATCTCACATATATCTTATTAATATATTACAAGTATTTCAATGTTTATAAAACTTTGGACACTACAAATATAAGTCCAATAATATTTTTTAATATTTAAGTCATAATCCCTAAAAATTTATCATAATCTATAAAGTGACACTATCAAGTAGTATATGAACAACAACTTTATAAATATTTAGTTACTACTAAATAAATATAATGGCAAAATATGATGTTGAAACAGAAGTAATGAAAATTAAAATTGCATTTGATAAAGTAAAAGATGACGTAATTTCATTAAAAAAAAATCTAATATTAAATGAAAGAAAATCCTCAGCTTTTGAAAATGAAGTATATCAAATAGACAAAAAAATTGTTGAAATAATAAATTTAATCGATAAAGATAAAAAAAACAATGAAATTGACATATTAAGAAATTACATAAGAGAAATACTAAAAGCTCAAAAAGAAGACAGAATTGAAATTGAAAAACTAAAAAGATATATAATTGCTAACAAAAATAAAATAGAAAATAATGAAACATATATCAAATCAAATATGATAAATAAAAATGACAATAGAAAAATACTTGCTAATATAAACTCAGGAAAAGTTCATTACTCAAATTGTCCATATCTAAAAAACACAAAAGTAGAAAATCTAAAAGAATATTCTGATGTAAAAAGTGCATTAAAAGACGGCTACAAAAAATGCCAATGCATTTTCAATTTCTAAAACATTTTTTATCACATGAGCATTCTATCTCAATTTAATTCTTACAAGTTATAAGTTAAAACATAAATTTAAATATTAAAATATCTATTTAATATTTACATGGTAGATATATCAAATTTAGGAAATATTGCAATGGGATGGGTTATCTCATACGGCCCAAAATTACTTCTTGCAATAATTACACTTATAATTGGTTTATGGCTAATTAACATTTTCGTAAAATTCTTTGAAAATGTAGTAGAAAAAAAAGCATTAGACAAATCGCTTAGACACTTTTTAGCATCACTTATTGGAATTGGCCTAAAAGTTCTTCTTATTATTTCAGTAATATCAATGGTCGGTATTGAAACTACATCCTTTGTTGCAGTACTTGCAGCAGCAGGTTTTGCTATTGGACTTGCACTTCAGGGAAGTCTTGCTAATTTTGCAGGCGGAGTATTAATTCTATTATTTAAACCATTTAAAGCAGGTGACTTTATAGAAACGCAAGGTCATATGGGAACTGTTGACAAAATAGAAATATTCAATACAATCCTTAAAACTCCTGACAATAAAACAATAATAATTCCAAATGGTCCTATATCAAATAACTCAATTATTAACTTCTCAACTGAAAAGCAAAGAAGAGTTGACATGACATTCTCAATTGGATATTCTGACAATATTGACAAAGCTATGAAAATACTTGAAAAACTTGTAAAGGAAGACAAAAGAATACTAAAAGAACCAGCTCATCAAATAGTTCTAAGTGCTCTTGGAGCATCAAGCGTAGACTTTACAGTTAGAGCATGGGTTGAAAAAGCAGATTATTGGGGCGTATATTTTGACATGCAGAAAAATGTTAAAGAAGAATTTGACAAAAACTCAATTAGCATACCATTCCCACAACAAGATATTCACATTTACAAACATTAATTTTATATATTCTTTTTATTAATTCCTAATATGATAAAATATTTAATAAACAACAAAACAATTTCTATAAAACCTCATCAGTTTGAAGGAAAACAATCAAAAGAATATTACGAGAACCAAATTGAAAACTCATTCTCAAAAATTGGAATAACAAAAGAGAATTATGAAATAAATACAAACACAGATGAATTTGGTTCTCATGCAACTTTAAAATGGCAAATAAACTCAAATACTTACTTATTCAAATGTTCAACACAAAAAGACGAAACAGCTAATCTAGGAGCTATAGCCCAAGCTGTTACAGAAGATATAAGACAAATTACAAGAGGTATAAAAGACTTACATACACTAATGACACAATATAAAACTAAAGAGCCTATTAAAAAGAAAACAAATTTATTTAAATTCACAACTACATCACAAGACTCAAACACAGAAAGATTATTTCCTAGCCAAGAAAACAAAATAGACACGCCTGTTAATGAAGAACTAGACATAAAATATTCATACTTAAAAAAATACACTAATTCTCAATTAGACTCAATATACCTAAAAATGAAAGAAGAATGCTCCAAAAAAAACCTTAAAAATCATCCACTTCTAAAAGCATTAAAAATTGTAAGACAAAAAAGAGGACTTAATTTATAAAAAATATTAAAAATTCTTATTTCTTAAAAAAATATTAAAAATTCTTACTTCTTAAATTATTTATTCAAATAATCTTTTTGCAATAAAAGTATTACCAAAAATATTAAAGACAAAACCATATCCATCTCATTATTGCTAAAAAGATATATCAATGTACTATAAATAAATGTAACTATTGATAGATACCATGACCATTGCTGTCTCATTATAATTCCATATATTAAAAAAAGCATCGCAATAAACAACAATAACCCATTAAGAAAATCAACAATCAAATTAGTAGGTATAAACAATGCAATTGTATATATCATAACTCCCGTCATTATTGTATAAACTCCAAGTAAAAGCAATACAGCATAGATTAATGTAGGAGTCTCATCAATATCATTCTTAGTTTTAATCTCAGATAGTGCATGTTTGTAATGACTATGTGCTGAGGCATTTTTTTTCTTCATTAATTTCTTCAAAACCATAAATATCATGAAATTCACATCTTTTTATTATTGTGTATTCACTAATAAATTGAGATTTCAAAGTTAACTTATAATTTACAATAATTATATTAAATATCATTCATCAATTAATCTTTTCTCTAAATAATATTTAAGTATTAACATTAAATCATTCTCAAAAACTCAGTATTACATCACATAAAAATCATCAACAGATAATTTTAATTATAATTTTAATAAATAATAAAACATGACAATACATTCAAATGCAAATACCACAGGATATAACCACCATTTCAAAACCTTTATATACTAAACCTAAAATTATTTCTAATATGCTAGACATCAAATTAATCAGGGATAAAACAGATGAAGTTAAAAATAATCTTAAAAAAAGAATTAATTATGACACATCAATTATTGATGAGATTTTAGAAATTGATATTGAATGGAGGAAAACAAAAAAAGATACTGATGAACTCAAATCAAAAAAAAACTTCCTAACAAAAAAAATACCTGAAATGAAAAAAAAAGGAGAGGATATAAATTCACACCTTGATGAAATAAAAAAACTATCAGAAGATATTGAAAAAACTCAAAACAAATCATGTGAACTACTTGAGAAAAGAGACAATTTACTGCTTAATGTTCCAAACATGCTAGACAATCAAGTCCCTATAGGAGCAGATGATGAAGAAAACAAAACTATAAGATTATTTCATGAGAAGCCAAAATTTACTTTCAAACCAAAAGACCACAGGGAACTATGCGAAAAAAATAATTGGTATGAACTAGACATTGCATCAAAACACAGTGGAGCAAGATTTTATTACTTGAAAAATGAAATAGTAATTCTACAATTAGCCCTATATGACTTCGTTATGAAAAAAATGATAACAAAGGGATACACACCTGTTGAAGTCCCTCCAATGCTTAGAAAAAACTCTATTGGAAAATCAGTTTCATTAGAAGATTTTAAAGAAGCCATATACAATATTGAAGACGAAGATTTATGTCTAATTGGCACATCAGAACATGCTCTTGCACTTCTTCATGAAGGCCAAACACTAACATACAAAGACCTCCCAATAAAATATGCGGGAATTTCTCAATGTTTTAGAAAAGAAGCTGGAGTTACAAAAGATAGCAAAGGTATTTTCAGAGTTCACAACTTCAATAAAATAGAACAATTCATTTTCTCCAATGATACAGACTCAGACAAATTCCACGAAGAAATTACAAAAAATGCAGAAGAAATATTTTCAGAATTAAAATTACATTACAGAGTAGTTGATATATGCAGTGGCGATATTGGAAATTTTGCATCAAGAAAATTTGATATTGAAGCCTACATACCAAGTCAAGACAAATACAGGGAAATGGTTTCAGCTTCAAATTACAGAGACTATGGAGCAAGAAGACTAAACTGCAGATATCAAGATGAAAAAGGAGAATTAAAATTCGTCCACACTCTAAATTCTACGGCAATTGCTATGGTAAGAGCACTAATTGCAATTATTGAACAATACCAAAATGAAGATGGAAATGTAACAATTCCTGAAGCCCTAAGATATTATTTTAATGGAAGAGAATTATTAAAACAATAATTGCCACACTATAGTACATATAATTATTTATAAAAATCTTTAATAATAAAATATTATAAAAATAAATAAAAATGAAATTATTAAATATATGTAACAAAAAAGGTTCTCAATTATTAGTTAACATGGTTATAATTTTATTTGTAGTACTTGCTGTAGGTTCAATAATACTTGTTGTAATTAATAATCAATTTAAAAGCCAAGTAAATAATGCAGATAATTACATAAAGGAAAATGAAAATAACTACCAATGCTTTGAAACTTGCAAAAAAGCAAGACTTAATGGATGCACACTTAAAGATAAAATAGAATATTGCACAACTAAATTATCATATGACATGGATAATGATAACGAACTTGGATTAATTGAAACTAACTTATTTGATTTCTGCGAAGATTCTTTTTATTGTCCACTTATTACTTCTTGTACATGTGGCGAAGTCCTTGATATAAATAAATGCCTTGAAATAGTAAAACAAGACTATGCTAATTCTGACTTGACAATAGAAAATATTAAAGAAACATACAAATTTACTAATGGACAATGTACAGAGACTTCATTTTCATGGTATAAATTATATGGTGTTGAGAACCCTATGCCTGAGAAAGATAATAAAATAATACTGCCAGACATTCCTGATAACTAAAAAAAATTTATCCCAATTTCTTAATTTTTATCCAGAATTCATTTTTTTTATCCCATTTTTAATATACCAATTTTAAGTAATAACTAAATATTAAATATATCTCACAAAAATTCAATTTATGAAAAAAACAAATTTCCTAACGCTTATCAAAAACACAGAATATAATAATTACTCAAATGAAAAATTCCTTCTAATTATCTCATCTATAAGTTTTTACATCTTATCTCTTCTAATATATCTTAACAATTTTAAATACAACACACTAATTGAAGCAATTGTTTTCATTTGTATTTTTAGTGGATACTCAAGTTTTATACTAACACTATCAATGCTTTTTAAAAAATCTATAATTGAAATCAACAAAATTCAAACCGAATAATAATATAAACTCTAATTTTTAATATAAAATTCCATAATAAATTATAACTATTTATTTAAAAATAATAAATCAATCTAGTGGACTCTTAACTTTTTTTAATTCCTCATTAGAAACTTTAGTGTAAATCTGAGTAGTTGAAAGGTCGGCATGACCAAGAAGTTCCTGTATTTTTCTTATATCAACACCTGCCTCTAAAAGATGAGTTGCAAAACTATGCCTTAAAGTATGAATATGAGCCTCAGTTGAAACCCCAGCTTCAACTCTAGCCTTTTCCATTGCTTTTTGTATGCTTCTAGGCGAAAATGGATTTCCCCTATTATTTATAAAAACAAAATCATTAGGTTTTCTAAACTCAGCAAATTCTCTCAATTCATCAGCAAGACTCTGCGATAAAATTGTCATTCTATCTTTACCACCCTTACCTCCCCTTATCCAGATTACATTTGATATAAGATCTAAATCCTTAATTCTTAGAGTTAATGCCTCAGAAAGCCTTAAACCAGAAGAATAATACATTTTTATTATTAACTTATGTTGCTTATTTGGTATAACATTTAACAATCTATGAATTTCATTCTTAGTTAAAACTACAGGGATTTTTTTTTTAATCTTAGGCGTTTTGATTTCAAATTTATTTCCCATAAGCTCATTAAATAAAAATAATAAAGCTGCCTTAATTAGAGCAATAGATTTTTCATTTAGACTATGTTCAGTCATTTTATATGCTAAAAAATCTTTTATATCCTGCTCCGAAATTGTATTGACATCTTTTTCACACTTTTCTAAAAATTGCCTAATATATAATACATACATTTTAACAGTTTGCTTTGAAAAACCTCTAAGTCTAACTTCAGTCTCAACTAAAGAAACTATTTTTAAAATATCGTTTGACATATATGCTATACGAACTTTTATATTATAATACTTCTCATTTACCAATAAGATACAACAATAACAAAGCTATAAATTAAATTAATATAATTTTAATATTTAAATTTTAATCAGAACAACACCAAACTTTAAGTGCTACACCACAAGCAGAAGTTGAAATTAAATAATAACCATCATAAAGTCTTCCCACTTGTCCATCTGCAAAAAGACTGGCAGAAGTCCATAAATTACAATCACCTGTTTCAGGTGATGAACTATCAGTTTGGAGATTTAACCAAGCTAAATCATCCCAATTTCCTGAAGGATTAAGAGAAGTATTAATTTTTGAGCCTTGCATTTCAAAATAATTACACATATGAAAACCTGTCGCACATGCTGTTAAAGCTTCATCTCCATCATAAGTCCCACTAGTCATATAAATCTCAGGCCTGCCAGTTTTAATAGTCTGAACATAAGTCCAAATATCTTCTAGAGTTATATTCATATCATCCAAGCTATTATCAACAACATCTACTTTTGTATTAATTGTAGTTACTTTATCATTAGTATCATTATGTTGCAAATTAATAGGCGAATTCCAATCTATATAATAATTTGCACTAGGACTGCTAGTTGGTTCAACAAAAGCATAAACACTAACCAAGACTATAAATACAATAAAAAAACCAAGTCCAATTCCTATACCATCTTTAATCTTTGAGATAAAAGAACTCATTATATATTATAAATAAAAACATATTTAATAGTTTATTATTACTTTATAGTACTAATTATTCAAACTAAATAACAAAAACTATACATTCCTTTATTCAACCAATCCCAAAACTTTAAAAAATATTCCAGATAAACAAAATATATGGAAATTAAAGACAATGATTTTGTAAAAGTAGAATTTGACATATATGCTAATGATAAATTAGTTCAAACAACAAATGAAAAAAAAGGAAAAGAAGCCCAACTTCAAGATAAAGTCTTCAATCCGCAAACAATAATAATTGGAAAAGCCTTTATTTTAAAAGCACTTGATGAAGAAATTAAAAAAAAACAAGAAGGTAAAATTGAATTAACTCCAGAAAAAGCTTATGGCAAAAGGCAAAAAGATTTAATTAAAACTTTCAACAAATCTGTATTTGAAAAACAAAAACTAAAAGTAGTCCCAGGAGTAACATATGATTTTAATGGAATGTATGGTACAGTCCGAAGCGTTGTTGGTGGAAGAGTAATGGTTGATTTTAACAATCCTCTCTCAGGCAAAAATATTAAAATAAATTACAAAGTACTTGAAAAAGTTGAAGATATGAAAGAAAAAATAAAAACTATCATGACATCTATACTAAGAGTACCTGAAAATATGTACGAAGTTACAATTAAAGAAAAAATAATAGAAATGAAAATACCACAGCAACTAATTCCAATGAAAGACAATCTAAAAAAATCATTTGAAGAAATAAGCCCAGATATTAAAAATTATGAAATCAAATTTGCCTATTTGAAAAAATAAACAGTAGATGAACCTTTTTGTTTCAAAATAAAATTTTTTTATAAAAAATTA
>CAYLKB010000042.1:0-12520 GCA_964384165.1 uncultured Methanosarcinales archaeon | reverse complement strand
GGTGACATATGTCATCCGACTACACATCCATCATTATATGATAAAATTTATAAATAGATTCCACCATACTATATTTACTCAAAGAAAAAAATTTGAGCTTAGCAAAACTACATTTGCAGCTTGGCTGCATTAATATTCTTTTTTATAAAAACCTAAAATATAACAATAATCTATCTAAGAATACAATTACAATAATAAAACTTTAAAAAATATAAATTATAATTATATTATACAATTTGTAGAGTTCTATAAAAAAGAATAACAATTAAAGATTTTATTTATAAATATAAGAATATATTATATATTATGGAAAATATAACAATAGCTGTAATTGGTGAAGACAGAGATGCTGAAGAAATATTAATTAAAGGATTTAAAAATTTCAGACCTGACAAAGTCATTCTTCTAACAAAAGAAAAACACATAAAGACAGGAGAAAATATTGCAAAAAATCTTGAAAAATTTAACATTAAAACACAAACAAAAAAAATAGGAAATTTTTTGCAACTTGAAGAAGTATTTAAAGAAATAAGAGACCTATCAACACTATACTCCAAAGAAAACTTAGTAATAAATGTAGATACAGATTACATGAGTTCATGTCTTGCCCTAAGTAGCGCTTTTGTTAATGGAATTGCAGCTATGGGCGTATTAAATGATAAAATAATTGCATACCCTATCATGAAATTCTCATACTACAATGCAATTAATGATAAAAAAATGCACATTCTAAAAACAATTAATAATAATCAAAACATTGAATCTATGGAAAAACTAAGCAAACTTACTGGGATGAGCCTTCCACTTATAGCATATCATTTAAAAGGAAATAGAGACTCAAAAGGATTAATTGAAATGAATCTTATAGATACAAAAAGAGAAAATGGATGCGTATCAATATTTTTAACTGAACTTGGAAAATTAATTGTAAATGGATACATTGATGTTGACTGCCCAAAATGCCCAAAAAAATTATAAAAAATTAAACATTATAAAAATATCTTTGATATTCTATCTAAAAAATTATTAATTTTTCTCTCTGAAAACAACTTCATATCAACTCCATACAAACAATAAGTTTTTACACTTTTAATTCCACAAAAATTAAGTAAACCTTTTTTTACAGCTCTTAAAGAACCATTCCCATATAGTTTTGATAACAACCAAGGCCCTCCAAAACTACAAATAATAACACCAGTTTTTCCTTTTAAAAGTCCAATAGGTATCCCTAGCTTTGAATATCTAAAAGCAAACCCAGATGTAAAAACTCTATCAAAAAATCCTTTCATAATGGCAGGGACTGACTGCCACCATATAGGATATATTATCACAATTGTATCTGCTTTTTTAATTTTATTTTGGTATAATTCAATTAAGGAAGAATCTAGCTGTTTTTTAGAAAATGTTAATGATGGATTAAAATTATCATCATACAAATCAATAACATCATACTTATTTTTACTTTTGATTATATTAGAAATAGACACATCTAGAACCTGTTTAGAAATACTATTAGATTTGGGATTTGCTATAATAAAAAGATAATTTCTCATTTTCATAATAATAAATTAATAACTAACTTTTTAAATATTATTTTTAAGTATTAAAGATTATTGTTAATAAAAAATAATTATACATAATAATTACAATGAACTTAATCAATATTCAAAAAAACAACGATTTAGGAAATTTTATTCTTAGAATCACTATAGGACTCCTATTTTTATATGGAGGAATGTCAAAAATAATAGGCCCAGCATTCTATGGTCCAGGAATTGAAGGATTTTCAGGAATGGTTTGGGGTTCAATTGCTATAGCATGGATTGTAGCACTTGCAGAATTAATTACTGGATTATTTTTACTTCTAGGTTTTATGATTAGAGAATCAAGTCTTGTTCTGACAATAATTATGATATTTGCTATTATTATGGTTCACAACCCAATTGTAGACCTTTCTGGCCAATTAATGCAATTTCTGATAAGATTGACAATAATAGGCGCTCTATTGGCACTATTTTTTGCAGGCACCGACAAATATGCATTAGTAAAATAATACAATTATTACCAAAATTAATTTTTTTATCCAAACAAAAACTAAAAAATTATAAATAAATTCTTCTCTAAATTTTTATCTAAGTGTTTAAGCCTTAGAAAGGGTTTTTCCAGTTTTGCTCTAAAGAGTCCGTAAAATATTTTTATGGCCGAAAAACTGGTTGTAAAAGGCTAAAAAATGACTAAAAAAAACGAATATACAATTTCTGACCTGCCCGGAGTAGGCCCAAGTACAGCAGAAAAATTAGCTGCAGCAGGTATTGACACCCTCCTAGCAGTTGCAGTATCATCAATTGGAATTCTAACAGAAGAAGCTGGTGTTTCTGAAAGTGTTGCAAGAAAAATGATTCAAGCTGCAAGAGATATGCTCGAAATGGGATTTGAAACAGCTGACACCATTCTTGAAAAAAGACAAAATGTAAATAAAATTAAAACAGGTTCTGAATCATTTGATTCAATAATGGGAGGTGGTTTTGAAACCGGCGCAATAACTGAACTATTCGGAGAATTCGGTTCAGGAAAAACACAAGTAGCCCATCAACTAGCTGTGAATGTCCAAGTACCAAAAGAAGAAGGAGGTCTAAGCGGCAAAGTTATATATATTGATACTGAAAACACATTCAGACCTGAAAGAATAATTCAAATGGCAAAAAAAATGAATTTAGATGAACAAACAACACTAAAAAATATAAAAATTGCCAGAGCTTTTAACTCAGACCATCAAATGCTACTAGCTGAAAAAACTGAAGAGTTGCTAAAAAGCGGAGAATATAAATTATTAGTAATTGATTCCCTAACTGCACATTTCAGAGCAGAATTCATAGGTAGAGGTACATTATCTGAAAGACAACAAAAATTAAACAAACATATGCATATACTTCTTAAATTAGCTGACATGTACAATTGCTGTGTAATTGTTACAAATCAAGTTATGTCAAGACCAAATGTTATGTTTGGAGACCCAACACAAGCAATAGGAGGTCATATTGTAGGCCATAGTTCTACTTTTAGAATATACCTAAGAAAAGGAAAAAAAGGTTCAAGAGTAGGAAAACTTGTTGACAGTCCCAATCTTCCTGAAAACGAGTGCATGTTTTTTGTTAATGAGAGTGGACTCTCAGACAAAGAAGAGTGAATATAATTTCTCTTCTTTTTTGTATTGAAATTAAGTAACAATAATTTTTAAAACATAATTGAAAAAATATATTAAGATGGATTTTATAGACAAAAAAGAAAAATTTGCTGATATGATAGAAGATTACATAGCATCTCAAATATCAAAAGAAGAATTAATAAGTTACATCAAAGAGATATCAAAAGACTCTGAATTCATGAGTAGGTCTCTATTTGAAAACATGATAAAAGAATTAACTCAATACTTTGATGAACTTTCAAGAAGAGAATTAAAACAAAGAATATTAATGATAAGAAGCTACATAGAATAAAAAACTCTATCCAAATATCAATTCTGGACATAGCCAAAAAACCAAATATTTATTAATTAGTAATAAAAAAAACATTTATGACATTAACAACTCTTGAAAAAGTTATATACAAATCATTATTAGAAAGTCATAATTCACATACTATAGAACTTAATTCAGAATTTCTTACACCATTGATTACACAGGCATCAAATAGAATAATATCATCAGAAAATATATATGAACATTTAATACTCTGTCACACAGACATTGAAAATTCTAGAATGCAATTTAATATTGATACTTCTAAAACAATAGAAGAATTAAATGCATACTTATTAAATGGAAATAAATATTTAGAATCTGCAAAAAACAACTTTAATATTATTCATAATATATTAAGAAACTTACCCGAACAAATAACACCCATATGCTATCATGTTACAAGAAATAATATCACATACGAACTTCCAATAATTAAAGATAATATACCAAATACATTTAATATAACAAAGATAGTATATAAAGCAATATCCACACACATACCAAATCTTCAAGAAATTGAAAATAGTGAACTTGTTAAATTTAGCATTAATATGGAATATAATAACTCAGATGAGATCACAAAAAAATTATTCCAAGCAATAAAACCTTTATATGAAAACTGCAAATTAAGATATGTATTATTTAATAAAAACAATATGATACTCGAACCAATTGAATATTCTGATAATGACTGGAATTTTTTAATAAAAAAATATAATATTGCAAATAATAATAATAATAGAAAAAATAAAAAAAAAAATTATCATAAAAAACCAACCCCAATTCTTAAAGCTAAAGCAGTAATTCCCAACTTAGATAAAGAAGATACAGAAAATCTGGAATTACTAACATCAAATCAAAGAATTATAAATGGATTTACATACACTAACTTACCATTTAACACTGAAAACTTCAAAAATAATCTTATGAGACTAGGAATTACTCAAGAAAGAATTAAAGAACTATCAAAAAGAAAACCTCAACCTATTGCCATAATTAGACTAGCAAATGAAACAGGATTAAGTATAATAGATATGTGTAAAAAAATGATATAAAATTCAAATTAATTAAATTCATTATCATCAAAATAAATCTCTTCATCATATTGTGAGGATATTTCCTCTGCCTCCCTTTCTGCCCTTTTATTTCGTATATATCTTATTATAGATATTAATACTATTATAAAAGCTACAATTGATATTGCTATTATTAAAACAGAATTATTATTAGTCTCTTCAACAACTGGGAGAATATTAATAATAATTGGAATTTTTTCAATATGGCCATTACTTGACTCTATTAATACATTCCCACTACTAGTATTTCCCATATTACTTAAAAAATCAATTGAATTAACTGAAAAAAATATTTCTCTAGAATCTTTTGCTGCAATAATTTTTCTTTCCTCAGTTGGCACAATCATTCCTGCATAATCTCCTTCAATAGAAATTACCAATGTTTGTTTATCATCAAGTAAACTTGTTAAATTAAGTCCAACATCATTTCCATTTGTAATATACAAAGTTGACTGACTCAAATCAAAAGCATCATTAGCAACATCTACAACAATATCTGCAACTAAATTGAAAGAATTAGACTCCTTACTTAAACACTCAAAATTTATAGAGTAATTACCATTAACAAGATTTTTGTTTTCAATCTCAATAATTTTTGTCACATCAGTTATTACAGTTTTTTGTTTTTTATTTGTAAATGGATTAATAAAATTACATTCTAAATTAATATCTGGGATTTTCTTATCAACAGGCAATTTAATAACTTTATCTTCCATAGTAACTAAAAAATTTCCCTCATCAATAGTTAAAGCAACCCCACCAACTATATTAACTGGAAATTCAACTAATGAAATTTCTGTATTACTACTACCAGTAAGTCCAGTAAGATAAATATTACCTGTTGCAAATCCATAAAAATCATCATTAACACTAACATTAAAACTTATTGTTGCCTCTCCATCAAGATCTCCAAGATCTTCCACATAAGCTACATAAGAACTAATCGCAGGATCAACTTTAACATTTAAATTTCGAATTTTATATATCGTTGGGTTCTCTACATTAAATTCTCTTACACCTCTAATCTCATTTACTGAATTCATACTTAAAAAAGGTTTAATTTGCTCCTTAATTGCTAGATAAGCTAGCGAGTTTTTCATAATATCCCCCCACCCAGAGGAAGGCTCATTATAATAAATCCATTTCTTACCATCACTAATATATTCTGAATTTGAAGTTGAAGATTGTAAACCAAGAACCGCCCATGAAGATTTTATAATTCTATCATATTTTGAATTAGACCCCCAAGAACCATCATTATTTTGATTATATTCTACATATTCAACCATATCAAGATTTTTATTAATATATAAAAATTTTCCAGAATCAACAATCTTATCTAGGTTATCTATATAAATCTCATCATCTTCTTCAACTATTAAACTCTCAAGATACTTTTTAACCTCTGAAGAATATTCATAACCTCTTGTAAAAGCTGCCAATGTATTAAATGAAGATTCAAAATCACATTTAGAAGACTTGCCTATACATGAAAAGCTATCTAAATTATATGAAAAACCAATAGAATCAGTATATGTCTTTCTAAACTGAATATTACCATTTAAATTATATAATTTAAATTCAATTTCATCAATTTGCTCATCACACGAGAATTCAATTTTATATGAAGCTTTATCCTCAATTATATTGTCATCTTCAGACATAGGATAATCTTCCTCATCATCTCCATCAAATCTGACAACACATTCAATTTCATGCGAATCATTATCAAAATCATGGTCTATTTCAATTACAAACTTTAAAGGGTTATTATCATTTGAAATAGTTGTATCCTCAAGATATTTCCTACCATCCTGCATTATTCTTGAGTCCTCAGGATATCCAGCTATTTTTAAATTTCTCAGAATTGTAGAAGTAGTTTCAATCTCACAACTTGCTTTTGGCCAACATTTTAAATTATTATTTCTATTATTTTTTAATTCATCATAAATATCCTGACTCAAAGTTCCATCTTTATTATCAATATTATTTAAAACTATAAGATAATAGCTAAGTTCTTCAGGGTCTAACAAATCAGGATTCTCACTTATAACATGATTGATAAGCATTGATTGTGTTTGTTTTTCAAAATATCTAACAATTGTTTTCTCCTTATTATTTAATTCAAAATTAATTTTAAATTGAAAATCGTCACATAAAGTATCATTTAAGTTATAATTTGAAAAATAACAACCATTTTCATTTTTCAAATCAAACAAATCTATTTTTTTATATTCATCATTACACTCAAGTCTGGCAGTGATATTTTTAGCATCCTCTTCTGTACAAAACTTAAAAGATAAAATTTCCTTTTCCAAATAATGAATAGGGTCATAAACATTATTTTGCTCTGAGAAATAATTAGGTGAATAAATATTTAAAGACTCCTCAACAGCATATGACAGATTAACTGAAAAAATAAAATATAAAAAAAATAAACTCCCAAAAACAACTCTATTATAAAAGAATTTTGATATCATAAAAAAAATATAATTTACTTCTTTATGAGATTTTATAATTACTCAATTATAGTTAAGAACTAAAATCAAATAAAATACCAATCCTAGGATTTATTTTCATACAATTAAAATCATTCCAAATAAGAAACTCTAAAAATTTCTCAAATAAATAAATTCCAGCTTTTTCTTGGCAAAACAAATGGTATCAATAAAATGAGTGCCAAATGATAACTTAATATTAAAAAGACCAAGAGAATGTGCTGTGATAGCATAGTATTACGCAGCGACCAATAATTCTTGAAATGAATTGTTAAGTATGCAATGTAAGTGAAATCTCAGAACATACAAGAATTTTATGAAGTAAAATTGTTAAGAATCTTTTAGAAAATAAAACTATATTAGCTCCAATGAACACCATTAAAAAAAATGATATTCCAAGGCATAGCCGTAATTCCCCAAACTTTTTAAATCATGAATGAATTAAAAACTTATGAACAAAAAAAATCAAAAGAAAAAACCTGAAGAAACAAAACCTAATTTTTATATAAAAAATTACAAGAAATTAATAATTATACCAATTATACTATTACTAATATCAGTTTTTTTTATATATGTAGCAATATCAAAAGACTCATCACCAATTTACAGAGATATATCTCTTAAAGGAGGTCTCTCTGCAATAATAAGTATTGAATCAGATAAAAATGCTGACGATGTAAGTTCTCATTTTAATAATAAATATAATGATTATAGTTTTTCAGTTTCAACAATATCTGAAGATGGAATAAATAGCGGATTCCTAATAGATACCACTATGGATGAAGAATCCTTCATTAAAGCCGCAGAAGAATATTTTAACATAAAACTTGAATTCTCTGAAAATTATTCCTCCAATTTCATCAGTCCAACTCTATCAGCAGCATTTTTCAAACAAGCAGTAATGATTTTAATAATATCATTCATATTAATGTCAATAGTAATATTTTGGTATTTTAGAGAAATTATACCATCAGGAGCTGTAGTAATTTCTGCAATATTTGATGTTATAGTGACTATAGGTTTTTTAAATGCAATTGAATTTGAAATTTCTATTGCTGGTATTGGTGCTCTTTTAATGCTAATTGGTTATTCAATAGACACAGATGTATTATTAACAAATAGACTTATTAAAGAATCTGGTGATAATTATTTTGAAAAAACATTTGAAGCTTTCAAAACAGGAACTTTAATGACAGGAACCACAATGGCTGCAGGTTTAATTGCTATGCTAGTTACAAACTCCAACGTAATTTTTGAGATAGCATTTATATTATTCATTGGATTAATAGTAGACTTTATTTCAACATGGATACAAAATACAGGAATACTTCTTTGGTGGCTTGAGAAAAAAAACTCTAAATAATTTTTTATATTATTTTTTCCAAATATCTTTTATATTAACAACGGATTTTTTATGCCTTGTCACATCATCTTGGCCTATTCTAGGACATGCTGTATTAACCCAGCAATCAATGTATGGGAAATTCTCCATTTCAGAATCTAAAAAATTATCACCAATAAAATAATAAAATATCTTTTCAGGATAAATATTTTTTAATTTAAGAGCAGAATTCATATATTCCTGACCCCATTTTGTTGTTATGAAAACTCCAATAGTATTTGAAACATAAAATTTAGTATAATTTGCTTTTCTTTTTTGTAAATATTTAGCTATATGTTCCCTTCCAATTACTTCAATAATTTGTTGAACAATATTAACTAAAATAACTGGTTTTATCTCATCCTCATCCTGCTGAGCAAGAAGAAGGGCATTTGGATGAAAATACCCATCACCTACATAAATAAATCCATCAATTTCACTCAAATCAATTTTCAAAGAATCTTTATAAGAATCACATCCCAATATTTGTCCTTCAATACTTGTCCTAAAAGGCTTTGAAGTAAGAGATGTGTAACCTTCATTAGATAGAATTTGTCTAACATCATCTATTTGACCTCTAAACTGAACTGCACTAAAAACTGCAAGATTCTTAGTCTTTCCCTTAGAAAACACTTCATGTAATACAGAAATAAATTTCTCAGGAATCTTAAAATCAACACCATAACTTGCTTTTAAAAATTTCAATTTCATTTTTATGCATATAATTTAAATATAGACCTCTCCATCTCATTAGATATTGAAAAATAAATATTCTCTTTTTTATAACCATAACTTAATAATTTTTGAACAACAACCCATAAAGAAAATCCTGTTTTTAAAAAATCATCTATTATTAATACTAAATTATCAATATGAGGCATATCAGATAATTCAAACTTAAATTCCTTTATTAAATCATTATCTAAATCAATACCAATTAATCGTTTTAAATCTAAATATTCTAAAAAAATTATATCAATATTTCTTTTAATCATTTCTTCTCTAAAAATTTTCTTTTTAATTGGGTTTATTGTCAAATGCCTCGAATTACTTTCATTAAAATAAAAAATATTATCCCAGAGATTTAGATATTTTAAACCACTAGATAAAATACTAATTACATCTACATTTTTACCAGATTTTTGTATTATTTCCCTCAATTCTAAATACCCAATATTTTTGACCAATTTCACCACATCTCCTTTTTTTTAACATAAACACTATGGCCCCATTGAACGCACAAATCAAATTTAAGTTCTTTCAAATGAAGAGGCACATCACATGCCCCAAAACAAGTACCAAAATATACTAAATACTCTGCATCTGTTTTTTTTCTTAATTCATCAACAACCTCCTTACCATAATACTTAAGACCATCTGGGAACTGCAAAATAATAAACTTATACCCATATTTATTTACTTCTTCAGCCAACTTATCAATTTCTAAGTCATAATAAGTCGAATATTTACTATCAATCATAATAAATACAAATAAAAATTAATTTAAAAGCCTACTTATTGGCATTTCTTATCAAATCATCTGCTTTTTCTTCATCAAACTCACTTTCTTCCAAATCATCAAAATAAATTTGATTATTATCGTCTGATTTTTTAATTGCCTCATTAATTTCATTTCCATATTGTTTTTTAATAGATTGAACCATATAAGCAAAAAAAATAATTATAAAAAATGGAAAACCTACTGTTATCAAATAATAACCAACTTTAACATATGATAATGCTGAATTAAAGAAATCACCATCATTTAAATTTAAAACACTATCAAAAAAATATATTAATAAAAAAACAAATCCAATAATAAAAATCAAAACTATAATTTTTAACGAAAAAAAATCATTACTAACTTTTTTTATTGGTCTTCCATCATTATTATATTTTGATTTCGGTAAATCATTACCCATAAAAAATTACAATTAAAAAACTTTATTAAGATTTGTATTTACTATTTAATATGGATGAAATAAAACTTGGAAAATACAAACATTACAAAGGAAACTTTTATGAAGTAATAGCAATTGCCAAACACTCTGAAAATTTAGAAGACTTGGTAATATATAAAGAATTAAAGAACCCAGATGAAATAGAAAGCGATACATATGTAGAACCAAAAATATGGGCAAGACCAACAACAATATTTAGTGAGAATGTAAATATTAATGGACATTTAGTTCCAAGATTCAAATACTTAGATGATGATATATACACATATGAAGATTGATAATATCAATCTTGAACTAATAAAATAAATTTAAGAAAAGACTTTAAAAAAATAACTCTCAAAACATTAATTATAATAATTGCAAAAATAATTTTTTTTAAAATAATAACTAAAACCCACCAATATTTGCAATTTCACCTTTTAAAACTGGGTGTGGGTCGTATCCTTCAATTTCAAAATCCTCAAATTTAAAATCATCAATATTCTTAACATTTTGATTAATCTTCATTTTTGGAAACTCTCTTGGGTCTCTTTTAATTTGTTCATTTATTTGCTCAAAATGATTAGAATATATATGAACATCTCCAAATGTATGTACAAACTCACCAGGTTCAAGTCCTGTCACTTGAGCCACCATTAACAAAAGAAGAGCATAACTTGCAATATTAAATGGTACGCCCAAAAACAAATCTGCACTTCTCTGATACAAACCAAGATTCAATCGGTTATCTGCTGTAACTGCAAATTGAAAAGTTGTATGGCAAAATGGCGGGACTTCATTTGCATTGTTCTTTGAAGCCATTGCATAAATAAAATCTGGATTCCAACCTGAAACAACATATGACTTTCTATAAGGCTTATCTTTAAGCCCATCAATAACCCATCCAAGCTGATCAATCTCCCTTCCATCTGAGGCTGGCCATTTTCGCCACATCTTCCCATAAACTACTTTTAAGTCGCCCCACTCAACTACAAAAGGATCATCCTCCCTCAATTCCTTTAATTTTTCAATAAATGCTTTTTGACCTTTATCTTCATCTTGTTTTCCTTCCTTAATACAATACTTATGATATCTCTTATAAGCCCATTCATCCCAAATATGAACATTATTATCAACAAGATATTTTATATTAGAACTTCCACTTAAAAACCACAAAAGCTCAACAATTATTCCTCTTAAAAATACTTTCTTAGTTGTAAGAAGAGGAAACCCATCTGACATATCAAATCTTATTTGTCTCCCAAATACGCTTCTAATAATTGGAGGTTCAACCCCTCTTTGCTCATACTGTTTTAAGACCTCTGGAGTGAAAAACAATTGCTTATCCGAACCATTTTCAAGTATATCTTTTGCCAAATCCAAATATTGAAATTCAGGATGTTTTTTATCTGTCATTTTTTATTAAAAATACCAACATTATCAAAAATGTTTATAATAAAAAATCAAACAATCAATATTTAAATCTATCGTTAATGTGTATTAAATAGATATCTGAATAGAAACTTAATTTAATAATCTCTTAAAAAATATTAAAAAATAACGAGAAAAATAAATAATAAAATAAATAAAAAAAATATTAACTAAAATAAACATAATTATATTAATTCATATATTGTGCTCCGCAGAAGTTATTAACTTCGAGAACACGATATAGAAAACGAGCAAAGCAAGTGGAGAGGACACAAAAGGAATAACTTTTGTGGACAACTATAAATAATTCTAAAAAAATAAAAAAAACAAAATATTAAATACTTAAAAAATCAATAAAAAATTATGTCAAATGAAAATTTAAAAAAAATAATTAAAAACTTAAACCTACTTATAGATACATATTATAAAGACTTAGAAAGAAATTATGATTTTGAAAATAACATATTAAATACTTATGAATTAAATAAAGAATATTTAACAACTTTTGAAGGAATAAACACTAATTTAAATAATTATAATAAATATCCACCAATATCAAATTTAATTAAAAAAATTAAAGAAATAATTGATATTATAAAAAATATAAACACTCAATTATATAATTTAAAAGATATAAAAAAAAATGAAATGAAATTATTAAATAATATTATAT
>CAYLKB010000041.1:975-12586 GCA_964384165.1 uncultured Methanosarcinales archaeon | reverse complement strand
GTAACCTCATATTTCCTATGGAAATTTATTTAAAAAATTAATTCCGGACAGAGCCCCAAAATCAGAAATATTATATAACATAAACTTTGAACTTTGACTATGAAAATTTAATTGTGTCCCTATACTTTTTTTTGAAGGCAATTCATCTAATTCAACATGAAAACTCATATGATATATTATATTCTTTGGTAATTTCCAAAAATCAAGAGAAGCTAACCTATCTAACTCAAAATCATGATTTTTAGTAAAAGATAAATACCTAATACCTCTATCCAATTTCAATATCGGAGTCCCTGGCACCATTAAATCAACAAAATTAGATAGAATAGAAGGAAATTCTGAATCAAAATCATCAGTAAGAATTGATCTTAATAAATGCTCCGAAGCATTATAAGCCAAAGAATCAATATCTAAATCAGAACCAACATGGCCTCTTTCATGTAATGCCATTCTTGCAATAAGGCTATCTCTTGCTAACAATTTTGTTTTTTCAATAACTTGTTCCATTGTTGGAAAAAAAAATTTATAAATTGTTATCAAATCTTTCACAGGTTGATTTCTCAAATACCATTCATTGCATGACTCATATATTGGAAGACCTTTTTGTGGTTGTATTAAATTATCTATTACTTTCTTCCCCATAAATAAAATTAAATTTCTCAAAACTTTATAAAATTTCCTTAAACCCTTAACTCTCAAATCATCAACACAAATCTATCATTTTTAAGTCTCTTATTAATTCTTAACATCTTCCAAATATAAAAGTCCATCCTGCGCCCCTTTAGTACTAACTACACTAGCTGCATTCTTAGCTGCATATTTCATTGCTATCCTCACTCCGTAACCCTTTGTATAAAAATAAAAAAAAGTACCCGCAAATGAATCTCCAGCACCGGTTGCATCAACAACTTTCTTCACATCAAAAGCATCCTGATGATACTGCCTTTTACCATCATATGCATAAGCCCCATTCTTACCATCTGTTACTACAACAACTTTTGTAACTTTCTCAAATAACTTTTTTAAACAATCAGAAACATCCTTACCAGACACTAACATCTGTGCTTCTTCATAATTTAAAATAAGTATATCTGAATATTTAATTAAAGACATAATACTTTTTTCATTCCTTATCAAATATGATGAAGGATTATAGCAAATTATTGCCTCTGAATTTCTCTTTTTAATCTTTTTGGCTATTGCTATTAATGTTTTAAAACTTGTCCCGCTAAGTGATGTAAAATAATAATTATTGCTTCGAAATGAATTAATATCAAAATCACTCTCCTCTAAATACGAATTCTGTCCTCTGTAAGTAAAAATTACTCTATCCTTCTCAATTGTATCAATTAATATAGACTTAGCACCAGGCCTTTTAGAAATCTTTGATTCTATCAAATTAATTTTATTCTTATCAAGTACTTCCTTAATTGTCTCCATTGTCTCATAAGAAAGTTTGCCCAAATAACCTACTTTCCCCCCAAGTCTTGAAAGACAAATACTAACATTAACACCTCCCCCTCCAACAGTTGTTTTAAAATTATTATTAATCTTAATTTTATCTCCTATACTTACATCCTTGCAACTCTTTGGCACATCAAGGCCAATATCTACAGTATTAGAACCAACTACTACATAATCCTCATAAACTTTTTCATATTTAGAATAACTCTCTTCAAGATTTGCAATTCCTGGCAGAACTTCTCCATTTAAAAACTTAACAAGAGCACCTCCTGCTAAACTTACATATGAAAACTTATCTAAAAACCCAAAATTCTTTGCTGAGGTAACAGAATGCCCACCACCCATAAAAGTAAAAGCACCAGAACTAGTAATACCTTTAAATAATTTTCTTGTTCCTATATCAAACCCTTCTACTTCAAAATTTCCTGCAGGCCCTTTAAAATAAATAGAACCAGCCGTCTTCATAAGAAGTGAATAATATTTGGCAGTATCTATTCCTATATCCTGAATAAAAAATTTATCAATTAAATCCTTTGATTTCTCAAGATTTTGAACTCTTATCTCCTTTCTATGAGCTCCTTCCATAATTGCAACATCAATAGGCAATATAATTTTATCAGGATATTTCCCTAATAATTCATTTAACTTAGGAGCTACATCCAAATAAGAATGTTCCTGCAAAAACTCGACTTTCCTACCTAAATCATATCCTTTAACATATAAACCAACCTCACCAATAACACCAGATAACAAAACCAAATCAGTTTTTCCGCTAGAAAGTCCAGTCTCTATTAATGGAAGTAAATCATCAGGTTTAGCACCTCCAAAAACATAAATCGTTGGTTTTTTAGCCTCAGCAATTTCACTAAGTCCCATAATTTCTTTCTCAAGAAGTTTTCCTGCAATATTTGGTATTTTCTTAAATCCAACTACAGAACTCTGTTTTCTATGAGATACTGAAAAAGCATCAAAAACATAAAAATCAAAAACACTCTCAAGTTTTAAAATAATATTTCCTTTCTTATTTGGGGTAGCCTCATCATCATAAAATCTTAAATTTTCAAGAAGAAGAACATCCCCAGATTTCATATTATTAATTTTATCAATAACTTTTTCAGAATAAATTTCATCTATAAAATCAACATTTCTTCCCAACTCTTTCTCAAGAAAAACACTATGTTCCTTTAAAGAAACACAATCAGACTTTCCTTTTCTCCCCTGATGAGCAAGAACAACAACTTTAGCTCCACGCGAAACCAAATCTTTAATAGACAAAGCAGAACTTTTAATTCTCTCATTCATAGCAACTCTCTTGGAAATAATAGGAGAATTAATATCAACTCTAATTCCAACAACTTTATTCTTTAAATCAAAATTATTTGCACTAAAATACTTAAACATAAAAATATAACAAACTAAACCAAATAAAAAAAAATGTTAAAATCATCCAGTGAGTAAAAATAATTACAAATTTTAATTCTAATCACTCAAGTTCTAATTCTAGACATCAAAATAATTTTATAATTAAAAATCATTATAATATTCTTAAGAGAAATATGTTGAAAACATACCCTGAAACATCATAGTAATCACAATCTCTATAATTGCTCCAAGCCACAACAATATAACCAAATCAGTCATCATGGAAAATTTGTTACCACCATCAACTTCTTTTATCAAATACGATGAGATAAATGCATGGACTGTTAATATTGCCGCCATATAATAAGTTGATTCTACAAAATTATTTTCAAGTCCTATTGGAATTATACTTCCAAGTAAATCAAGAGCAACTCCATCAATTCCTTCAGTCATTGAAGTAAATATTTTAAACAAAAGAACACTAATCAATAAACTAATATATAAAGTAATTGCAAGTCCAAAAAATGTTCCATAAACATTTCCTTTAAGAGTTGATGCAAACTCTCTTTTCTGATCTCTAAGACCATTAATTCTACTCATATTATCTGAAACAATTTCTCCTGCAATTTGTGCTGAACCACCTCTATATACAACTGATACAAAAATATCCATAAACTCAGCAATAAGAGCTGAACCACTCTCCTTTGTAAAATAATACCATGAATTGAACTTATCCGAAGTAATCTTAAGTCTTTTGTAAACTCTCTCAAGCATTCCATTTAAAATTCCGAAATTATGAGGAAGTAAAGTCTCGACAGTAGTTGTAAGAGTTCCTCCCTTAGATTGATGAACATCACCAAGACTTCTTACAAATGGAGGAAAAAGTATATCTCTTTTCCATACAAGTCTCTCTTGATGATTTGAATACATTCCACAAATAAGTAAAGGAGTTCCTATAATTGCTACTTTAAGCATTGCCGGCATATCTAAAAAAACAACAAAAGGAATCACCAAAAGACATAATATAAAAGATATCACAAACATAACAACAACTTTTTGTCTTCCTTCATCATAACCCATATTATGATACAATGAATCTTTTGGAATAAAAAACTTTGAAAAAGCTATCATTACTCCATCAAGTACTATTATACCAAAAACTCCAAATTTCAAAAATATAGAAGTATCAATTCCTACTAAAAAAGGAATAAGTAAAATTGTAGCTAAAATAAAAGCAAAAGCTAAAATCAAAGAAACAAACATTTCCTGAACCATCTTAATTCTCTCAAGACTTTCAACATAAATAACCTCATAAGCATTCATAAGTGCTTTTTGCTCATCAAGAAAAAATTTTGTAATATTAGAATTAAAAGATAAAGCAATACCCATTCTTTCAAGAAATCTTGCAAAATGGTCAGTCTTTAAAAGTGAAGATACTTTATATGCTGCAGTTGAGAAATCTACTTTAATACTCTCAACAAGATAAATTAATTTCTTAAAAATATTAGAAATCTCCTTATATCTTATTTTCTCAGATAAATCAATAAACAAATCTTTTCTCTCAAGATTAACTGTACTTAAAGCACCCGCATAAGTAATAAAATAATGTACAGTTTCTTCTATATTTTTTGACTGATTATCAATTATAATACTTGGATATGCAAACAAAACTATAAGAATAAAGAAAAATATAATTATTCCTATCCATCTTGCTTGAGGAAAACCAAATAAGAATACAAATAAAACCAAGAAATCAAGTAAAAAAATAGGAAGAAAATATTTAAGCAAATAACTCTTAAAATCGGCAACTCCTAATGCAGCAAATATTTTTGTATTCATTTTAATTTAATTAAGATTATACGGAAAAAGGCAAACTCCTTTCTCCATCTTCCCTATAATTCTTAAGAATCTTAACAACTTCAAAATAATCATAAATTTTATTATCAAGCAATCTCTGAATTATTTTAGCTCTATGATTCATAATTTGATAAATTTCTCTTGAATCTTTCAATCCCATATGTTTTGCAATCTTTTGCTCAAGTATAAAACTATTATACAAACCTCTAAACATATGCTTATCCTTAACACCATCCCATTGAAACACTTCTTTTGTTAAAACTTTTCCAACTTCATCATTGTATTTAATAATTTCAGTCACACTAAGTACTCTCCTCTCAACTTTTCCATTTACATAAACTGCAGACTGAATCAATACTATATTTAAATTATCAATAAAAGCAATTGGAATATTAATAGGGTCTCCAGTTAATCTTTGTATCATTGAATGAACCGATCCTGCATGAAATGTTGAAATTACAGGATGACCTGTTTGCATTGCTTGGAATGTAATATTTGCCTCCTTACCTCTAATTTCTCCTACAATAATATAATCAGGTCTTGACCTAAGAGATGCTATTAGTAAATGAAACATGGTAACATCAGTTTTCTCACCACTCTCCCTAGTTATAAGATGTTGCCATATTGGATGTGGTAAAGTTATCTCAGGAGTCTGCTCTACTGAATAAACTTTATCATCATATGGAATAAAAGCAGTCATTGCATTAAGTGTTGTAGTTTTACCTGAAGCAGTCTCACCACAAACAAAAATAGATATTGCATTTTCTAGACAAAGCCACAAATAAGCTCCTAAATCAGCACTCCAGGTTCCCCAATTAACAAGCATTGGTACTGATATAGGAGTCTCATTAAATTTACGAATAGTAAAAGATGAACCACCTAAAGATATTTTTCTAGAATATATAAAATTAACTCTTGAACCATCAGGCATAATTGCATCTACTATAGGATGCGCTTCTGAGACAGGCCTCTCTACTCTTTCTGAACTCTCAACAATATACTTATTCAAATCAATATCATTGTCAAACTCAACTGATGTCTCAATAGAACCAAAAACTTTGTGTACTATCCATACAGAACCAAGTCCAACACAAGAAATATCTTCAATATAAATATCTCTTAATAATGGTTCAAGCAATCCATATCCAAGTCTGTCTTTTATTAAATGAAATAAAATATTATGATATTGAGCCTCAGTAATTGTTATCTTTTTCCCAAGAGAATTTAATAAATTAGGCTTTTCAGGTGGATGACTAATATGAATTACTTCATTATACAAACTAATAATTACATCTCTTAACTCTTCTTGAGAATTTGGAACTTTAGCTGTATGGGCAACTTCAATAATTCTCTCCAAAATAGCATCATAATACTCTTTCTCATCAGAACTAAGTTCAGGCATAATAACTTTATATTTTAGATTATCCTTCTTCTCTCCTCTTGATAAATGAACAAAAATAGGGTCTCCAACGGGATAAATAATATTTGGAGTCTCCAATTTTCTAAGATCCCTATCTAATTTTGTCATAAACTCCGGAACCCCTTCTTTCTGTGAAACAATATTAACATACTCCCTTAAATGCTTAAACTTTTTCATTGCATCATTTATATCTTCTGTTCTTGAAAAATGTTGTCTCTCTACCATTTTCTCACAAATCACCTCTTTGAAAAAAACTAAAAGTTCCAAAAATTTCATAAATACTATTTTTTAATTTTTGATACTTTACCATTTTTTTACGCATAACTTCCAATCTCTATAATCAATCCCTCCCTAGGTTCAACCCTAAATGGAATTTTAGACACAAATACATCAAAAGGTCTTTTAAATCTTTTAATATTCATAATTCTAACATTATCTCCAGACATTGCTGAATACTCTAATGTTATATACATGTCAGCAACACTTCTAAGCAATGTCAAAAATTTATCATCTAGATGTGTAGGATCAATTGTAAAAATTACTGTTTTACCAAGATTATTTAATTTTTTGAAAAAATTTACTATTTTATGATAAGCTTCATCTCCAGCATCTCTTTTAACTAATAAAAAAGATAATGTATCAAAAATAATTACATTACTTTCAAAAAGTTTACTTGAATTAGTAATTTTATCTAAAAAATCTTCCTCAAATTTTACTTTGCCCAAATATGGCACCATTGTTATAAACAAAAGTTGCCTATTCATAATAAATTCCTTAGAATCATATTTTAAAGAATCCATTTGTTTAATAAAATCTAAAGTATTAAGTTCTGTGCTAATATATGTTATATTTTTACCCTTCTTAAGTATTGCATAGGAAAATCTCTGACACAAAATACTTTTTCCAGCACCATCAACACCTTCAAAAAGAATTAGGCTGTTTTTAGGAATTCCTCCTCCAAAATACCTATTTAGTTCATCCCTCATAAGCTCAATAGAATAATACTCATTATGCATAAAAATTATACATCTTAATATATTTTAAATATGTTTTATTATTGTCAAGTTAGAAAGGATTTCAAATAAAAAATTAAAAGCCTTAAAAAGTATTTAGATATAACAAAATTTAAGATGCTGTTAAAATAAAAATCAACATATTTAATAAAAATTGCAAAATAAAAAGAAAAAAATATGAAATACTAAAACAAACAACAACAAAACTACAAAACAACAAAACTACAAAACAAAAAACATCAAAAGAAATTAAAAATATATAATAATTAATGCTTAAAAGAAAACTAAAATTAGAATAAATTTAACCTGATGTTATATGAATTGAGTCTTTCTTAAAACCTTGCTCTTCAAGTACTTTAACCAAATCAGAAGTCCTATCATGCCTACCATATAAAACTTCTATTGATTTTCCTTTAATTGTACCAGCACAAGCTAATTTATTTTTAATAATCTTAAGAATTTCCTTTAAATCTTTCGAAGAAACATCTATCCCCGAAAGAACTGCCCATAACTTCCCATATTTTCTTCTTTCAATTTTAATTTCTATTAATGAAGAAGTCTTTTCAACTTCCTGACAAACACAAAGCTCTTTTGGCAAACCGCAAACCGGACAAGTATCGTTTAACATTTAACTATTGTTCAACCTCGTTTTTATTCTTGCAATATCTCTCTTAACAGCCTTAATCCTTGATTTCTTTTTAAGACTATCTTCTCCTGCAAGTGATGAGGATTTTAGATTAAAAAGTTCTTTCTTCATAGAAGATAATAATGTATCTAACTCCCCTTCTTTTTTTTTAGCCATTTCTAACTTTTTCATTCTTCTTCTACCTCTTTTGATAATTGAGTATTTATAAATTTTTCTTTAGTCTCTTGAGTAACATCATCTGATTTTACATCAGTATCATGATAAACAATTCTATCTGGAAGTGGTGAATCTGGAAGCATTATCTGAACTTTAATCCCAACAACTCCAGTCTTTAATGTTACTGTTTCAATTGCTTTATCTATTACAAAATCACTCACATAACCTGTTTTTTTTAAATAACCCTTTGAAAATCTCCAAGATTTTGCTCTCGCTGAAGGTAATTTCCCAGATAATCTAATTTCACAACCCATAGCACCAGCACTCATAATTCCCGCCATAGATTTAAATCCTGTTAACTTAAACTTCTGTGAACCAAAATTTGACAAATCATTTGCAATCTTTTTAGCTACAATTGCAGCTGATAAAAAAGGTTCTCTAATTTCTCCAATTTTAACCTGAGGATTCTCAAAATTAAAATTTTGTTTAAGGTCTTGAGTTAATTTCTTTATATTCGAACCTTCCCTTCCAATAACAAGTCCAGGAGTTGAAGTATAAATTGTAATTCTTTCTCCAAGAGGATTTTTCTCATAAGTTACATTCTTAACTGTAACATCTTTCAACTTTTTTCTAACAAATTTATCAATTGAGAATTCCTTAAATTTTGTATCAACAATTTTTCTCTCAATCATTTTTTATTTTCCTCACTATTCTTAGTTGGTTTTGCTCCAACAATAACTTCAATATTTGTTGATTTCATGCTTCTACCAGCATATCTTCCATAATGATATCTTGACGAACCTTTTCTTGAAGAAACTGCTAAAACATATAGCTCTGAACCTATTTCTTTCTCACTAGCATTTTTCTGAGCTGACTTTAAAAGTCTTAAAAACTCATTAGCTACATGAACAGGATAACCTCCCGCATCAATTCCTTTTCCTCTTCTATGAGGCATTTCTGCCCTATATTTCTTATAAGGAACTGGAATCTTTTGTTCAGATACTTTCTCAAGCAAACTTATAGCATAAGTTAATTTCTTACCTCTGATAAATCTTGCTACTTCCACTGACTTTTTTAACGAAACTCCTGCATTAGTAACACATGCCCTTGCCATTGTTTCATTATTAAATTCTTGATATGAATAATTATATGTCATTTTCTCTCACTTATTTCCTCACATCAGTTTTTTTTGCACCTGAACCTGAATGCTTAACCATTTTTCTAGTTGGAGCTAATTCTCCCAACCTAAGACCAATATGTTCATCTATAATTTGCAATGCAACAAATTCTTTTCCTGTATATACTGAAAGCTTAACACCAACCATTTCAGGAATTATAAGCATATCTCTGCAATGAGTTTTAATATTCTTCTCATTTGCCCTGATTTTCTTAAGAAGTTTCTGTTCTTGCTCAGTAAAACCTCTTTTGATTTTCCTTCTTGAACTTGAATCCAAAAGAGATGAAAAATCCTCAATTGTCATTGACTTAAGTTCTTCAGTAGTTTTACCTCGATATTTAAATGTTTTTTCTTCTGCCATTTTTCAATTCTTAAGATTACTTGTTCCTCCCCGTATGTTTAGGTCTAAGCATTCCAACTTTTCTTCCAGGAGGAGCATTCTTAGGTGCAATTGTCGGCCTTCCTTTTCTTAGCGACCTAGTACCACCATGTGGATGATCAACAGCACTCATAGCAACACCGGAAACTTTTGGATATAGCTTGTTCTTCTTCTTCATTTCCATGAATTTTGCTCCAGCTTTAAGGAAAGGTTTCTCTACTCTGCCACCACCACCAATTTGTCCTAAAAATGCTCTGCAATTACCATTTAGCAATTTCTCTTTCTTTGAAGGAAGCAAAATTTTAGTATTATTTTTAACATGTCCAACAACTACTGCAAATGTGCCACCGGACTTAACAAGTTTTCCACTATCTCCAGGAGTCATTTCAATATTAAAAATATTACTACCCTCAGGAATATTTTTTAGCATATAAGCACTGCCAATTTCTAATTCTTCCTTTAAAACTTTATCTTTCTGATTTACAGAAATCTTTTTTCCAATATAAGCTCCTTCAAATGATGGAATAAGAGCTTCTTTACCATCATCATATTTTACTTTAAGTAGAGGTGCACTATGACCTTTTGAATGAACAATATCCACTATGCTTCCCTCAACAACTCCTCCCTTGTTATAAGTATTGTATGAAGTTTTACCTTCAAACCTAAAACTATGGGACCTATATGTCGAAGTTCCTCTTCCCCTTCTTTGTTGAATGATTCTTTTTCCCATTTTTTTTTATTATTTTAATTTATCGGCATTTATACCATTCCAAATTGTGATGCTAAATCTGAAGCTACTGCCTCATCAGCAAATGTCACTATTGCTTTTTTTTTACCAGTAATTGAGTTAATCATATTAACTTTTTTAACTTTCTTGCCAAGTTCTGTTTCTATTAACAATTTAATTAAAGCTTTTGTAGCTTTCTTAGAAACTTCAAAAGTCATCTTATTGTCAAATTCTATCTGTCTTGTAGTCTTTTCAGATACTAAAACATTTTTAATTATATCATAAAACTGCTTTGAAAGTTCCTTCTTAAAAACATCTTCCATATTTTCCTGTGCCATTTTTATTTAAAAACCTCCATAAATTCTTCAAGAGCAGCTTTTGTAAACAAAACAGTCCTACCAGGTTTCTCACTCATTCCAAAATCAGCAGCCATAAGTAAATCTGGAGTCATAACATCTACTCCTTGAATATTTCTTGCAGACTTTAAAGCAGGTGATTCAACTGATGAAAAAACTAAAAGAGGACCTCTTCTAATTTTATATTTCCTGTTTCTCATAGTAGCTTTTCCAGGTTTTATACTCTTTTCACTAATTCTTGCCAGTTCTTCTTCAAACCCTAAAGTTGCAAGAGCTTCCTTCATTTCCTTTGTTTTTGAAATTTGTTCAAAATCATCATTTAAAACAAAAGGATATTTTGGAGAAACTTTCTGCAATTTTGAAACAATCTCAGGAGTCATTGATGCTACAAGGCCAGTTTTTAAAGCTAAAAGCCATTCCTTATTATTCAAATCCTTAAGAAGTATTTTCTGAGGTTTAGGAGGATGAGCCCTTCTTCCACCCACAGTATTACTTGCAAAAGCACCTACAAACCTGAACTGAGTTCCTCTTGACCACATTACTTTCTTAGGAGTCCTTGAACCACCCCTTCCATATGTAGTTCTAAGCTTTCTTCTTCTTTTGGACAAATGTATTGCATTTTTCTTACCTGCAAGAGGATCAGCACCATAACTTTGCCTAAAAAGACTTCTTTCAGAGTTAACTGCTTTTTTATATATATCTTCTCTAATATCAGATTTAATATTCAGTTCATAATCTCCAGTCTTTTTTCCTGTTTTATCTATTATGCTTAATTTCATTTTTTATTTATTAATTTGCACAATTTCAGGTGCTACTTTAGGATATCTGTCATTAGGTCTAGTACTTCTAACCAATGTTAAAATTCTCTTGCTTGGCCCTTGCAAACTTCCCTTAACCAAAATGAAGTCAGATTTTACATTTCCATATCTTTTAAATCCCTCTTTAGGATTAACTTCCTCAGGATTTGAAGAAACTTTTAATATCCATTTATTCCATTCAGTCCTTTCATGATATCCATGCTGGCCTGGAAGTGGTTGTGTAGTAAGAACTCTTG
>CAYLKB010000041.1:0-965 GCA_964384165.1 uncultured Methanosarcinales archaeon | reverse complement strand
ATGTCTTCTTTTTTTCTCTGACTTGTGTGCTGTTAACTTAACACCAAATCTCTTAACAGCTCCTTGAAAACCTTTTCCAGTAGTAATTCCATGAGAATCAACTAATTCGCCGCCTTTAAAAACATCATTAACTCTAATCTCACTACCTAGCTTTTCAAGTCCAAACTTGATTTTATCTTCAATTGAACCTGAAACTCCAAGATCCATAATCTCAGGTTTTTTCTTTCCAATAGTTGTCTCAGATGGTGTTGTTGAAACTTTAATTCTAACATCTTCAACACCATTTTCCTTTGCATATTCTACTAATTCCTCAAATGTTGGAATCTTGGAATTCTTTTTTGGCATGTCAATTTTTCTTGACAAATTCTTATCTTTAGGTGCACTAAAAACTTCTTTTAACACCTGAAGATTTGAATACTCATCATAACCATATAACTTAACTGACAATACTTTAACTGGTGGACATTCTACAATAGTTACAGGAACCATTATTTTAGTACCTTTAGTCATAGTATGTGAAAAATTGTCAATCAAACTTACTTGAGTCATGCTAGCTTTGTAACCTGGAAATCCCAAAACATTAGTCTCTTTTAGAGGCATTTTGCTTGCCCAGCTGTTTACAACGGCAGTAGATTTCTTTGCTCTGACTCTTGGCCAAAACTGTGTACTGCCTCTTCTTCTAGTACTTGAACTTCCCATTTTTTAATAGCAATTGCCTGCAAGGTTGCACTAAATGCATTGCCTCAAATGCAGGTTTACCATTAGAAATATTATAACAATACTCCAATAGTATAAAAAAACAAATACAATTCATTTTATAAAAGTTATCACATTTAGGCTTTGTCAGGAATATCATTTTTCTAATGATGCCCTTTCGAGCAATTATGAATTATTGTACTCCGCAGAAGTCTTAACTTCTAAGAACACGATATAGCTGAGCGAGCAAAGCTAAGTGGAGAGGACAC
>CAYLKB010000040.1:9911-12636 GCA_964384165.1 uncultured Methanosarcinales archaeon | reverse complement strand
TCTAACCTTTATATATTTTATTCTGCTTAAAACTTTTAAACTCCGAACGGAGCTCAAAGAAACAAATATTTAAAAGTAAATATATCTTCAAATCATTAAAATGTCAGTAAATATATCAGATTTAAAAAATCTCGTTAATAAACCTATTGCATTAGAAAAAGATTGTTTTTCTATAATTTGTAATCAAAGGGTAAAAAGCTTTCCAGATGGTTTAGTTGGAGTATTAATTGAAACACCTGAATATGATGGGAATTTTAATAGAAGAACTGAGTACTCTTTACTTCACAAGGAAGGCGAATTATTGATGTATGTAAATATACATCCGCAATATGTTAGAGAAATTGTATTTGATGAAACCCCCTTATTATTACATTTATCAAAAAATCATCCTGGAGGTGGTGGACATTATCAAGATAGAAATAAAGGTTACGAGTTACTAGAACAATATGAAATTTAATTCATAAACTATTTCTAATAATACTATTATATAATTATAATTAGTAATTTGAGATGTCAATTCAAACTCGTCTCAAAACACAAGAAATAAGAAAACAAGAAAGAAAATCACTAGAAATAATCGTAATAAATTATAAAAAAATTAAATATATCTTTTAGTAAGAGGTTTAATAGCTTCTTTAAATGGTTTATAACTTGCAGATTCTAATTCTTCATATCGAAATACCTTCACATCAGCTGATATCCTATTATATCTTAAATTAATATTGCCGTCAGGATGATACCAAACACCAATTCCTTGCATATCGCCTTTACCTTCTGCAACCATATTAGGACCACTTTTCACAAAATTAAAATCTCTTTTAAAACCAAGCTCATTTAGCATAGTCTCTAATCTTTGTTTCATAACTTTTGGTTTAATACCATTATTTTTACTCATTTTAGAAATAAAAAAATCATCCTTGCTTTTATAAAATTTACTAATATCTAGTAACAACAAAAACAAGTAACTTTTATAAATCTGGGAATATTAATACTTTATGCAAATATAGGATGCTTCCCGGATTACTTTGCATATTTGCAAAGAGGAAAGTCCGCACATCTATAAAAAAGACTTAAGGACTGATAAAGGCCTATACAGAAAACCCCTGCATGCATAACAGCTATGATAATAATTTGAGCGAATATAAAAATGCAATTGCAGTTGCAAATATTTAAGTCTGGATGCAAGGGCAGAATGCCCGCTTAGACAAATTCCGGAAATTTCCATTGTTTCAAATATTTGAAACGCTAATAGGAATAACAGAATGCGGCTTATGATAATCCTATATTTTTCTTTTATAAAAAACTGGATAAACTTTGCAAAGTGTGTGCACTAATTGCCAGATACACAGAATGTTTATAAATGCAATAGAAGGGTTAATATTTCTAATGGAAAATCTTGTTCAAAAAGCAACATCAGAAAACTTGATGGAAAAAGATGACTTGGACAATTTCTTCGATGAATTCATTGAATCAAAACCTATTTTCCTTGACAAATCAGTTCTTCAATCCAATTATAGGCCTGAAAAAATACAGCACAGGGATGAGTACTTAAAAGATGTTGCAAAAATTTTAGCTCCAGCTCTTAGAAAAGAGAGACCATCAAACATATTTATTTATGGCAAGACTGGAACTGGAAAAAGTCTATGTGTTGAACATGTTCTAAATAAAATGAAGAATGTTGCAACAGCAAGAGAAATTCCACTAAAAATAATCTCGATAAATTGCAAGTTAAAAAAAGTAGCAGATACTGAGTACAGAATTATTTTAGAAATTTTAAAACAACTTGGAAAAGAGATGCCATCAACGGGTGTATCTACAAATGAACTCTACAAAGAGCTCTATTCTGTCCTTGATGCAAAAAAAAGGACTTTGATTCTAGTATTAGATGAAATTGACACAATGATTAAAAAAGCAGGTGATGAAATTCTTTATAATTTAACAAGAATTAATCCTGAGTTAAAAAATGCTGAAATCTCAATAGTAGGAATCACAAATGATTTGACTATAATGGATAATCTTGATGCAAGAGTTAAAAGTTCATTAAATGAAGAAGAAATAGTATTTATGCCATACAATGCAACTCAAATTCAAGACATATTAAGTTACAGGGCATTAAAAGCATTTAGGGAGAATGTACTTCATGATGAAGTATTGCCAAGATGTTCAGCATACACAGCAAGAGAGCATGGGGATGCTAGGCGTGCATTAGAGCTTTTAAGATTTGCAGGAGAATTGGCAGAAAGAGAAGGGAGTGGAAAAGTTTTGCCAGAACACATTGACAATGCAGATAAAAAAACTGAGAGGAATAGAATTATAGATATAATTAAATCTCAACCAAAACAATTTCAACTAGTAAATTATGCAATTATAAAAACTTCTATGAAGGAAAAAATGAATCTTGTAACTCAGAAGAAATCAACATTTATTGACCCAACAACAACAGGTGCAGTCTATGACTATTACAATAGATTAGCAAAAGATTTGGGCATTGTAACATTATCGTTAAGAAGAATCTCAGATATTATTATTGAACTTGAAGTATTGGGAATTATCTCATTTAAAATTGTCTCAAAAGGCCGTTATGGTAGAACAAGATATATCTCAATAGACTTGCCAAAAACATTATATGCAGAGATAATTCAGATATTAAAAGAAGATTTAAGCTTAGAGTAGTAAATTATAATAATTATGTACTAGAAATTAAAATAGATTTTTCTTTATACAT
>CAYLKB010000040.1:0-9901 GCA_964384165.1 uncultured Methanosarcinales archaeon | reverse complement strand
TGATTAATATAAACATTCTAGTAATATTCGTTTTTCTAAACTATAATAACTAAATTTCAAAGAACAAATTCTCTATTATACATTCCTGACAAAAATTTATAAATACTCTTATTCAGTTTATTTATATGAAAAAATTAATGTTTTTGATTATAATATGTCTGTTTGTATCTGCAAATTCATTTTCATTTGATTTATATGATAACACAGGAACTAAAAATACATATTTTAACAGCTCTGAACCAACACTTTATGTTGTAGCTGACAACATGCAAAATATTACTATAGAATTTTTATCTGATTCTAACATAACTGAAGTAATATATGAATTAAGTTCATGTAAAACGAACAAATTCTGCACTGAATTCTCTTTATTAAATCTTCTTGAAATATACAATACTTCATTCTCTTCTCAAAAAGAATTTAACATAAAACAGGGTACTAAGGAAATAAAAGCATATCTTGACATAAAAAACCCAGAAGTATCTATTACTAATTATATAATAGACAAAAACAAGAAAATACTTACTATATATATAAATTATTCTGATAATTTAAAAATTAAGGATATAAAAATATATAATAAGCTATCCTCAAACAATTTAGTATCTCTTGCAAATTTAACAAATGAGAAATCTTGGGTATATAAAATTACAGAAACAAAAGACCTTGATTTAGTTTTAATTGCAGAGGATATGGCGCAAAACCAAAAGAAAATTGAAGAAGAGATAGATATGCCAGACATTTTCAACCCATCTATAACTAACTTTCACATAACTGAAAAAGATTCTGAATACAAAGTAGATTTTACAGTTGAAGATGAATTCTTATCAAAATATGAATTTACTCAAGACACTATTACAATGTCTGAAGATATCTCTGGAAAAAAATATTCAAAAACAATTATTCTTCCATTTACAAATAATAATGTTGAATTTAAAGTATATGATGTAGAAGGAAATATTGCAAAAAAAGAACTATCTCTCAAATCTCCTATAAATTATGATTTTGATATGTATTACACATCAAAAAAACAGTTTATATTTGAATCAAATGCTAATAAATGCACACTTTTAAAAATTGATGACCAAGAAGTAGAAATTGATTTTGATAAAAACTCTGATGATTTTTCAACTCAGATAAATTCAATCACTGAAAATAGGGAATATAAATTATATATTAGGTGTTCATCTGACTCATATACTGACCATTTTACAACTAGATTTTATTATGATACTAATCCTCCTATAAAACCTGTAATTTCAGCTGAAAAGACAAATCAAGGAAGCATAATAATAACTTGGTCGACAGCAGTAGACCCAGAAGGTTCTAATGTCAAATATTATTTGTATAAAAACAATCAGAAAATTGAATTTGGTGAAGAACTAAAATATGTTGATACAAATGTTGGATATCCAAACAAATACAATTATTATGTTGAAATAACTGATGAATCTCAAAACACAATTAAAAGTGACATATTGGAAATAACACCTAAAAAAACTAATTTGACATTTGAGTCATCACTTGAGAAGGAAATGACTGTAAAAGATGAAAATTTCACAATATTTTTAAATTCTGAGACCGGAGTTAATGTTCAAATTCAGGTAAAAAATTCTGGTGTTATTATTGACCAAAATATAATTAATTCTATGACTCAGCCAAGAATTCAGGAAATTATTAAACTAGAAGAAGGTGTAAATGAAGTTCATATCAAAGCAGATGATGGACAAGGAAATATTTTTGAAGAAAGTTATTTTATTACATATCAAAAGCCCATGGAAAATCCCGGAATAGAATTAGATGTAATTCAAGCACCAACTAATAATTCATTAACAAATAATTCTGGCACAAATGAGACTGCAATTTTGCAAGAAAAGAAAGTAATTGAAGAGACTGCATCTTCAAATCTAATATGGTTTATCTTAATTATTATGCTCTTTGCATTATTCATATGGCATTTTGTAATAAATGAAAATAAACTTAAAAAAAATATTAAGAATAAATACTCACATTATGACAAAAAAAGAAAGGAAGACCATATTTTGGGTCAAAGTCTTAGAAAAGCTAAAATCATGAGGGAATTAAAACAAAAAGAATATGAGGAAGATAAAAAAAAGAAGATAAATGAAAAGAAACTATCGGATTTTGATAAACAGAAGCTTCATGATTTAAAAAATAGGAGAAATATTATAATTCCTCATGAAAAGAAAACACCTATTAGAGAAATTATTAATCAAAGAAGAGAAATGAAAAAAAATAGTTTTGAAACAAAACTTGAAAAACATACTAGTGAAGATACAAAAAAGAAACATCATCATTTTCAATTTATAAAAAAAGAACAGAAAGTCAAGAAAGAAGACCATATGTTATCATATTTGCAAAGATTTACTAATAATCCATCTTGGAACTCAACAACTAGTTATAAAAGCAAAATTGAGATAGTACCTAATGATGAAAAAATAATTGAAAAAAAGAAAAATGATAATCAAGATTCATTAAATAAAAAAATTAATGATTTCAAACAAGAGAAACTAAAAGAAAATAACTCAAAGCCTCTTGATAGTAAAGTTCCTCAAAACAAGACTTTAAAAGATGAAATGGAAGAGCCTCTTGAAAATCACAACCCCAAAAAAAGAAACCCAGAACCAAAATTTGATTTCAAAGATTATCTTCATAAAAGAACAAAAAAAAGGTCAAGTTTTTTTGCTGAACGTGAAGTAGACCATGATTTAAGGTCTCGTAAAAATAACTCTTGAAAAGTTACACACAAAGTATTTTAAACAATATCACTACCCATTAATATGTTTCAAAGTTTAAAAAAACTTATTTCAAAAAAAGAAAATTCTCATGTCGAATCAGGCTTGTTTAAATCTTTTGAACCGCTTGAGTTTTATCCAAATACCACATATGAAAAAAAAATTTATTCTACACAATATGATATTAAAGATGAGCTATTAGACCCAAGTAAAGCAAAAGACACATTATTTACAATATATAGCTCACTTATGAAATCTTCAGACTCATTACTATTTGAAAGTATAAATATAAAACTGGATTTGATTATGCTTTCCGGAAAAGTTCTTGGCAGGGAGTATCCTAAAACATCATCTTTTTTTATTGAGAATGCAAAATCTGATATCTCTGCAATACTTGAAGTACAAAGTGGAAGTGGTTACATCATATTGCAAAAAACAGACCAAAAAAATATATCCATTGTCAAAGTTGAAAAAAACTCAGTTGTGGAAGTGCCTAAGAATTATGTATTCGTTTTAATTAACAAGACTATCGACTCAAATCTTATTTGCTTTTGCGCAACATCAAAGAAATCAAATATTATTAAAAATTACTTATCTGACAAAAATGGTACTATTGTATATTTAACTGAAACAGGATTTGTTAGAAACAAGAATTATGAACCTTTTTATGAACTTGAAGAAAAGTCGGCTATATATGATAGCCAAGAAAATAAAGAAATAAAAGATATATACAATGATATTGTTGAAAATACCTCATTTTATGACAATAAATTAAATAAATATTAAATAAATATTCTTTAAATAATAATTAATAAAATAAACTAATTATTTTTATTCTCTTCATTCTTTTTAGACTCATCATCAGACTTAAATTCTATTTGCTTAGCTACCTGAACACTTGCATGTCTTACAACAGACTCTTTAAATTTATAACCTTTTCTTATAACTCCCAAGATTTTCCCAACCTCGGCATCCGTAGTCTCAATTGGTACAGGTTCATGCAAATATGGGTCAAATAAATCACCAATATCTGGTTGATAATCTTCAAACTTATGTTCTCTTAGAGTATCTAGAAGATTCTTATGAATCATTTCAACTCCTTTTACAAACATTTCTTTATTATCAGTCATCTTAAGACTCATCTCAAAATTATCAATAGATGGAAGCAATGATTGTACAAATGAAATAATTGCCTTATCTCTTGCTTGTGACAATTCTTCTTCCTTTCTTTTTCTATAATTTTCAAAATCAGCTCTTGATCTTAAATAATCATTTCTAAGACCTTCAATTTGTTTTTCAAGCACTAAAATCTCTGCTTCATAATCATGTTCAGGAGCTTTGAGCTCATCAGAGACATTATCATTGTCAGAAATATTATTATTTTGTGCCTTATTTAATTTTTCAATATCTTTTTTTCTTTCCATATTTGAATTTGGTTTGTTTTTAGCCATAAAAATATTAACGAAGAAAACTTTAAAAAACTAATGATAACATTTAATAATTTCTAAGAAAGAATTATATCAAAATTGTATTATAATCTTCTTAATTTTCAATCTTTTCCATTTTAAATAATATTCTAAATTCTAAAAATATTTTAAAATATTATTTCAAATTTTATCAATAAAATTCTAAACTAGCTCTATATATAAAATATGTGGAAATAATTCCAAAAATTATAATAAAATTATAAAAAAATATGGGCCCATTAATAATTGAAAGGCCATGTGCAACACTATCAAATCTTAACATAGTATAAATAAGAACGCAAACAGCAATCACAACTCCTACTAAAATTGACAATATTAATGATTTTGTAACAGCAATAAAATACTTAATAACATCTTGGGATTTAATTTTCATATAAATATAATAAAAATTGCTTATAAAAAAATTTATAATTACTAACTAATAAAAAATAAGGACTTAATTATGTATTAATAATAATTAATAACTCAATAATAGATGATGATTAATCAATCTTGAACATATCAATACTGCTTATTTTTGAACCAATTACACTTTCAAATTCCTTCATGAAAATATCTTTGTCCTCAATTTCAGAAAATACCATAGTAATAAAAAATTCTTCGCTGTTAAGACTTTTAATTGCCTTTACAACATATTTATTTTTTTTTAAAAAATTGCAGACATTTTTCTCTTCAATTTTATCAAGATATGTATATTTTACTATAAGGGCGTAATGTAATAATCCAATTTTAGATAGATTAATAACGGGCTCGAATCTTTCTATAATTCCTTGGTCTTTCATTTTTTCAATTCTGTATTTAACAGTATCTGATGAAATATCTAGTTTATCTGCAATTTCTTTATATTGTACTCTTGCATCTTTTTCAAGCATGCCAAGAATTTCCCTATCTTTTTCATCAATTTGCGGAAGAGAGCCTTTTTTTATAGTTGAGAAATCAACTCCTGATATAGCTTCTTCAAAAAGACTCTTCGAAATAACTTCCATCTCATTTTCTTTAATTTCCTCAGAACTAATTATTGTATAATAATTTGCCAAAATTGAAGAATAACTTTCTAAAATTTCAGATAATTTTTCTTTAAACTCAGTAATGCTTCTTGCATAAAGTCTTATAATCAAATCCCATCCACTTTCAGACTTTACAGTCCATATCAAATATTTATTTCCCATACTTTCCTTAATGAATTTTTGCTTTGATATTTCATCATCAAGATTTAATTTTAGCAAAATAATATATTCTTGATATTGCATAGCCTCTTCATTTATTTTAGGAATAAACTTCACTATTAGATTTTCCTTAACAAGTCTTTTTATTCTATAATTTACAATTTCCCTTCCTAAATCAATCTCTTTTGAAATACTAGCAGAACTTTTTCTTCCATCTTCTAGAAGTTGCCTTAATATAAGCAAATCCTTTTCAGTTATAATTGACTTCTTTTTGTCCATTTTTCAAAACTAAATAAATTTAAGTTGCAAATTAGTTACGATGCATATTATTAATATATATTTAAAATAATATACCTTTATAAATTTGCCTATATTCACATCTCAATTTCTCAGATACTATTACTATTATACAATACTACACACAATCTCCAATCTCCAATCTCCAATCCCTCCTCCCTCCTCTCTCCTCCCTCCTCCCTCCTCCCTCTTCTCTATTCAATTATTCTTAGTTACTCTTTTATGTCAGTTACAATACTTTAAAAATATTTTTTATAAACATATAACATGGATATTATAAAACTCGAAAAGAAACTCGATGAAATTGACAAAAGACTTTCAAAAGTTGAGAAAATAGTAAATAATAATAATGAATTTGATTATGTTGAGAAATCAAAATTGCCTCATGAAGAAAAAACTCATGCTGAAAATACACATATAGTAAAATCAGAACTTTCTAAGAAAAAAGAAAAACATATCCCTTCATTATCATTTAACCAAGTAATAACTTTTATTGGTGTTATAGGAATAATTATCGGAATTATCTCATTTTACTTTTATGCTGTTGCAAATAATTGGATAGGTGAGGCAGGCCAGATTGGCATAGGAATTATTATTGGGTTTGTTTTATTTTTTTTAGCATATTCATTAAGGCAAAAAAATCCACTTTGGTCCAATATTGTCTTTGGAGGTTCATATTTTATTGAATACTTGACAATAGGTTTTGGAGTACTTGAATTTAAAGTATTACCAAACATTGCAGGCCTTGGACTTGCATTGCTATTTTTAATATCGTCAATTTTCTTAAGTATGAAATTCTCATCAAGAGTTATAGCTTACTTTTCAGTATTTGGAGGAATACTAATTCCAATAATTACTGGTTTTTCATCAACTAACGACCTTTTTGTTATGTTATATTATATTTTACTTTCAATTGGTTTAACAGCCATCTCATTGAAAAAAAACTGGGCAGACTTAAGACTAGTAACATATATATTGCTATTTTCAGTAATTGGTTCATATTCATATAAACTAATTAATTCAGAAATTACAGCAGTGCCTGCTTTGTTTTTAATATTAATATTTGTAATCTACAATATTTCAGCAACAATTGGCTCACTAAGAAATAAAAGCTCATTATCAGTACTAGATTCAATTCTTATAGGTTTTTTGCCAGTTACTATAATGCCTCTTTTATACCAGGTTTTAGACTGGAAAATGGAATTTTTTGGAATACTTCTTTTATTACTAGCATTTATTTATCTTGGCCAGATATTTTATTTTAAGAAAACAAATCCTGAACTCGCACTTGATTATACTTACACAATGCTATCTGCAGGTTTTTTAACTTTAAATATCGGTTTGCTATTTGTACTTAACACTATATCCTCAGATTATTTCATGATTTTATTTGCAGTAGAATGGTTCTTGTTCTCAATACTATCTAAACATGTAAAAGAAAATTTACTATTTAGAATATTCTCATATATTTTCCTTTTTTTAACAGCATTTTATTACCTAAATGTTGTAAGATTCAACGAAGGTGTATTGCATGGTAGTTTTTTCATGATAATCTTTGCATTAATAGTATATGGTTTCTACAGACTATATATTGAAGATATTGATAAAAATTTTAATGGGGCTTTATTTATTATATCAGGATTTGCTCTTATTTTTTCATTTCATAAATATCTAGCATTCTTTCTTAATAACAAATCATCAGATGTTAATGTAATGATTGCTAGCATTGTACTATCAATTCTATGGATAATTTACACATTATTTATGTATTCAGCAGTAAAATCAAAAAATGCAAAAATTCTTGTTGGAATACTTCTTGCAATTACTGTAATAAAAATAGCTTTTAATGATTTATTCTATCTAGACGGAGTTTACAGAATCATAGCATTTATAATATTTGGAATATTGCTAATAGCAGGAGGATATTACTTAAAAAATGAAACTACAAATTAAAATAGCTAAATTATTCCTATTTCTTGCATTGACATTGGCATTTGCAAATGTTGGTTTCTCTGAAGAGAAAAACGATTACACACTATATGAATACTTATCAAAAATAAACATAGAGTGTGAAGAATACATAGGGTATGCAAGAGCTGAGCTCCCAAGCGAGTTTGTTTCATTAAAAAACCCAAAAGCATATATGGATGTAAATTATTATATTGAGAAATCCCAAAAATCCTATTATAAAGGAGAATATGATTGGTATATAAAAACAATAGATGATTATCCTGTTGAAGAAGTTGAGAAAATTTATGACAACAATTTTTATACATATTTTATAGCAGATGACAAATCCTCTTTAATTTTTGAAATAGAAAACCCATCTATGGTTGAAACAAAAAAAATTGCAATTGACATTAAAGACTCATCAATTGATGCTATAAATATATACGATATTAATAACAACATAATTAACTTTGAGCTAAAACAGAGCAAATTTCATTATGAATTAATATTAAATAACGAAATAATTACAGACAAAATTAGGTTTGAAATATTCTTTGATGATATTATCAAGATAAGAAATATTAATTTTTACTCTGAAGAAGAATCTGGTTCGCAGAATTATATTTATTTTTATGTTGACAACATGTGCAATAAAACATACAATTTCTACTTCGGCAATTATGGAAAAAGCAATTTAAAAAGTGGGTCTCAAAAACTTCCAGTTGAATTTGAAACAAGTGTTGAGACATTCAAGAATTCTCTTTATACTAATGACTTTGACAATGACTCAATAATTAACAATGATGATAATTGTTTATTTGTCCCAAATAAAGACCAAAAAGACATTAACTATAATAAGGTTGGTGATGCCTGCGAAGACACTGATGGCGATTCAATAGAAAACTTATATGATAATTGTCCTGATAAAAAAAACTTTAATCAAAATGATGTAGATGCAGATGGTCTAGGTGATGCCTGTGATGAAACAGATGATAGATTTTTTGAGAAAAATAAATATTTAATATATATATTAGCTGCAATAATTGCTATAACATTTATATTTTTATCATATTTAATGATAAAAAAAAAATAAATACTTTTTAATTCATTAATAGTCAAAAGAAGTATTTATAAAATATAAACTATTAATAATAATATGGCAGAATATGTTAATTATGAAGAGCCTAAAGGCCATAGATTGTATAAATTTGGAAAATACTCATTCTCGACAATAGAATTAAGACATTTATCAATTGCATTTGTATTAACCTCACTTACTTTGTATTTTATACAGGTAGAATCATTATTAACAAATATGAGTGGTTTTTTTGCAAGTCTTGAAAGACTTCTTATAAGTTATGATTTCTTAATGTTCATATTGGCATTTGGATTTGCTTTTATTTTACATGAGTTTGGACACAAATTTACAGCTCAAAATTATGGTTTCATATCGGAATTTAGAGCAGATATTAATATGATGTTAATAATATTAGTAATAGCTTTATTCTCTCCTTTCATTTTAATAGCTCCTGGTGCAGTAATGATACTTGGCAGAGTTTCAAGAAGGCAAAATGGTATAATCTCAGTTGCAGGGCCAATGGTAAATGTTGTCCTTGGTTTACTATCCATTTTAGCTGTTATGGCACTTAATCCAACAGGACTTCTATTAACATTCTTAAGTGCAAGTATATGGATAAACTCATTCTTGGGAATTTTTAACATGCTTCCATTTTGGGTTTTAGATGGTAAAAAAGTCTTGGCATGGTCAGCCCCAGTTTATTTCTCAGTAATGGGAATACTAGTTGCTATGCTTATTGGAAATCTTATGGGAATTTATTATTTATAATTACTTCTTATAATTTATTAAACATTCATAAATCAAATATATCCCTTGTTTATTATCAGGTATTTCATATCTAACCTCATATAGTCTCTAACTAATTTATTAGTAATTCAAGAAAATTATTTTTGTCAGTAAATTCAAATAATATTATTAATATGTGAGCAAAAAGAAAATTTTAGATTTTAAAGAATAAATTATATTCCCTCTATAAAGTATCATTAAGCAATGTCTAACGCAACATCAAAGAATACATTACAGGCGTACGTAGTGCCATAAAGAAAATTAATTCAAAATTATTCAAATCAATTCAATTTTAAAAATGATATACAGAAAAAGAGCCAGAAAATCGGCTGTGGGACAAAAGTCTTAAACTTTTTTCCCAATCCAAAAAAGATTGTGCCA
>CAYLKB010000039.1:6848-12997 GCA_964384165.1 uncultured Methanosarcinales archaeon | reverse complement strand
TTGTTGTCACTAAAAGTAGTTTTGAAAGTTGAATCTTAAGGTTCATCTACTGTATTAAATACAATAAATAAATATCAACACATTTAAGTATAATCTCTCTTATTTAATATTTAAGATTTTTATTATTGAGTAATATCTTATTTTATCAAATCAAATTTCCTTATTAATTATTAATCATTTGCTAATATTTAATAATATTTCTTAACCATTATCTAATATAAAGTAGTTATTTCAACTAATAGTCTCTTTTTTAAATTATTTAATTTTCTCCAAATATTTAAATATAAAGCAATCCAACTAATATTAATGGAACTATTCGACACACATAAGTTTTTATTCACATTAAATTACAATGGCGAAGTAAAAGGCTATTTAATAACATATGCAGATAAAGAAAATAAAATAAAAGAAATCTTAATAGATAATATTGAAATAGGTACAAGTCCAATAAAATGTGCAGTTTATGATAATAATAAAATCAAGCACATAATTCCTTTTACAAAAATAAAGTGTATAAAGAAAGAAAATGAAATTGTTTGGGAAAACCCCGACTTTAAAATTAATAAAACAAAAATTATTAAAGGTTGGAAATAAAATATGAATACTGAACTATCAAATAAAATACAAAATATATCAAATAAAATTAGAAATTCAAAAAACCCACTTCTAGTCTTTGATGTAGACTCAGATGGAAGCATGTCAGCTGTAATTTTAATAAAAACATTTCATCATATAAAAAGATTATATGCTTTAAATAAAGATGATGACTCACAGCAAAACTTACACGATATAATTTCTGATGAATTTGATTTAATTATTTTCTTTGACACCCCTTATGTAAAAAAAAATATATTTGAAAAAGCAAATGGAGCGTCAATTATCTGGGTTGACCATCATCCGGATGAAATAATGACAAAATATTCAAAAGAATTTAAAAACATAACAATCCTTAATCCTCTTCTCTTTGATAAAAATGATTCAAGAAGTTCAAGTTACTGGGCATATCACATATCAGGTAACAAAGAACTATTATTTTACATGATTATAGGCTCTCTTGGAGACTTTTATCTTCTTGATGATATTAAGGAACTCTACTTTCAAAATAAGACTTATTTCAACCTTCTCTTTAAGAAATTAACAGATGAAAAAAGAGAAGAATTATTCAAATTTCTCAATACCACGCCATTCAATTCAAAAGAAAAAATTAATGAAATAACAAACTGGATATTGACATTATGGTATGAGACTGATTTTATTAGATTTAAAATGTTTTTTGATGAGCTCTACAAAATTGAAAAGCAGGAAATATCTATAAGGACATTAAAGAAAATCTCAAAATTTGACCCTATTGAATTTGCATCAGAATTTAATGCATCAAAACTTCACGCATTCTATGAATTTGAGAAAATTGAAAAAGAATTCAGAGAACACATAAAAAAAGCAATTGAACAGAATAAGAAATCAAAACAATTAGTATTATATCATCACAAAGATGCAAGCATAAGTTTTAACAGACAAATAAGTGAAGAGCTACGATTTCTAATGCCTGAATCTGAATTAGTAATTGCAAGTTATGAGAAATCTGATAAAGATTTAATATCTTTAAGTCTTAGAAGCAAATCAATAAACATTCCACTTATGTTAAAGAGTACGTTAAAAGGATTAAATGGGAGAGGTGGTGGACATCCGCACTCAGGAGGATGTTCTATAGAAAAAAAAGATTTTGATAAATTAAAAGAAAATATAAAAACTTATCTAAAAACAAATCTTAATTAATAAAATCAGCTAATATCTCATAATCATCCTTATACATATCCAGCATAATATTTATACTATTAAGTTCGCTCTGAAATTCTGATTTTGACATCTCATCACTTTTTTCATCTAAATTTGTAAGTTGTAGGGCTAAAGCATTTAGTCCTTCTATATTAGAGTCTATTTGAGTTGTATCTTCTCCGATATCATCATATTTTGATTTAAGTGAGGCATAATTTGATTGAAGACTAGATAATGTCCCTTTCACCTCTGACAATGTTAAATCTTCATCTCCCAAGTCTCCATCATCACCACCATTTTCATCAGGAGTGACTCCGTAAACTTTTTGATAAAATCTTGAATAAATTCCTTTGTATTTTTGATAATTGTCTTCATAAATTTCAAATATTTCATTATCTTTTTCATTCTCAGTCAAAGTATTATCTTCTATAACATCCTGAATACTATCAATAACCAATTGTAATTCTTTTATTGCATTCTCAACTTCTTGTTTATCCATTTGATTCTCAAACTCACTCTGAATATCCTCAAAATCAGATATCAAATCTTCAAACATTTGCATTATTTCATCTGAAGTTAAACTATCATTTCTATTGCTTCTAAAATCTTCATTGAATATCTTAAATTTAACAATTCTCTCATACTCAAATGTAGAACGAACTGTTATTTCTAAATCATGTGCGGCAATTGGTTGTTCAAGTGTAATTTCATTTTCTGTAAGTTCAATAATTTTAGAAAATTCCTCATTATCGAACTTTATTTCTTTACCCAAAAAATCCGGCTCCTCTAGATATCTAAGCGACCTTGGAAGTACTATTCCATCAGACTCAATTATTGCTTTTTTAAACTTACCAAAACTTTGTGACTTACTTTCTTTAATAACAATAGGATATGGGATTTCCTTGTTTTCATTATCTCCTATAAGAAGAGGGAAATACACTTTTGATGTTCTATCCACAAACTCAACAGCAGGATTTGACTGAACGCTTGCCATGTAATCTTTAGTATCTTCTCTTAAATCATCTCTTAAAAATGCCCACCAATCAACATTTCTTGTTGTATCATATCCTTTGCTAACTACATATTGATTAAAATCAACAACAGGAATCTGTTGGGTAAACTTTGTAATAACATCCATCTCCAATACAACAGTTAGAGAATACTCAGCTTCAGCTGAAGTAGTACTTAGTGGAATTTTTTGCAAATCTTGGCATTCCATATCATAAGGCACTGACATCTCACCAGTTACAAGATTATCCTCAAGTTCTTCAGAGTAAAATTCTTTACCCTTATACAAACAAGTAAATTTAGTAAAATTAACTCCTCCCGAACTAATTACATTATATTGAATGTTAAGTCCTTTAGTTTCAAGTTCTGAGCTATCGAAAGTAGAATATGGTATATTAGACTTATCAATGCTAAACTCAAACTTAGCAACTTCAACATCTGAAGTCTGCATTTTTGCAAGAATGCACTCTGGGTTAAAATTACACCAAAAATTATCCCATACAACTCCTATACTTGCTGTAGACTCAATTCTTAATTTATCTACGTCAAGTGTTCCCAAGTCTTCATTATAAAATTGGCTCCAAACTGTAAGAAATAATAAAAAGAATAAGAACAATCCCATTTCCCAATTATAAATTGTTTTTTTCCAATTCGAACTTTGTGATGGATAAGCTGTAACTAAAATAAAAACTATAGCTAAAAGTGATAAAAAAGATGAAGCCCAACCAACAGCTATAATATTAAGATTTAATATGTCCTTTAAATAAGTCATAATTGTCAAAGAACTATTAAAAATAAATTCAAAAACAATATTCCCATAAAATAATACTGCATATCCAAATAATAAAAAAATTGATGATTTTAAAATAAAGTTTCCAGTCCCAAGACTAATGCCTTTTACTTTTTTTTCAGTTACATGGCTTCCAGCATTTTGAACAGCAACTGAAGCATCTCTTACAAAATCATTAATAGCATATCTAATATGTGCAGTATCACTTATTCCTGCTTTCATCTGCTCTGCTATTCTTTTAACTTTTTTAATAAACTGATTTTCATTATCCCTATTCTCATCTCTTACAATCCTTATCGTTTCAGGGTCAGCAGAACCTCCATTAATTGCCATTTATCCAAGCACCTCTGTAATTTTATTTAAATCAAAATTATATTTGCCAATATCCTCAAGAAGACTTAACAACTCCTTTCTTTTTTTTCTCTTATCAAAAAAACCTAAATTTAAAAATTTATCACTATTAAAATAATCATTAATTTTAAGAGCAAAATATTTTCTTATATAATTGGAAAGCATATTCTTAAAGTCCTCAAAATCTTGAGTATCCTTAACATTTAAAACCTTCTTAATAACATCAAATCTATTTAATGCATAATAATTAATCAATGTTTCAATTATTTTCTCGCAATTATAATCTGCTACTCTATTATTTGTCAAATATGCGCTAAGCCATTGATTGTAATATCCTTTAATAGTCTCTAAATCCTTAGATGTATCATCATCTTCTTTTTCTTGATTTCTCTCAAAACCTTCATGATTTACTTCATATCTTAAATCATCAATAAACTTTGCCATTTCAGCATCTATACTCTCTTTTGCTAAAAAAATATCAAGTTTTTCCTGATTTTCAGCTATGAGTCTTTTAATAGAATTTCGTATTTTTCGTTTTTCATATTCATCTGACTTTCTGTAATCATTAAGAAGTCCAATAAACTCAAGTTCAAACATATAAAAATTTCATCAATTTCAACATTTATAAATATTAGTCTTAGTTGAAGAGTTGTTATATAATAAAAAAGATAATTATTGAAGATGTTATTTCATTATTTTCTTTTAAATTAATATATCGTTTCAAGATTACCCCATCCTTTAGGGTGGGGCTTAACTTTAAACGATGACTAAAAATCCGTCTCGAAGAATTGCGTAATACTCCATCATTTATGGTGGGGATAGCAATTCTTAGGATTTTTAATATATTTTTATTTTAAGCAAATAGTAATTTGATTTTATTATAGTTTTTAGGATTTAGTAATTAGAGATATTCTTTTGCATATAACTATAATAATTAATTTTTTTGAAAAAGTATAAATGGAATCATTTTTTACATATACATTCAAGATACTAAAAATCAGCAATTAGAAGTTTATTCCTTGCAAAATTCCTAGTTAAAATAACTCAAACTAATCCCTAAGTTCAATATTATATTTTATCATTAACTAAATACTAATCAATTAGATTATATTTTCTTACTATAAATAAAAGAAAACTAAAATATTTAAATAGTAAAAAATAAAGTTAGATATGAATAAATTGTTATTGATCTCATTTTTGATTTTAATTTCATTCTCTGGATGCACAGTTCTTGACAAATTAGGTGTTAAATCCACAAATGAAGATAATAGTGGAAATGGCCTTGTGATTTCGTTTTCAACAGATACTAAAAGACTCGGGAATGCTGAACTTCAATACACAATAACATTTAGTAATACAGGAAAAGAAAAAGTATTAATAAATAGGGAGAATTTGAAACTCAGAACTATTGAAAAAGACTCCTCAGGTGAAGATATTTTTACAACAGATTCAATTGAGGATTTCTATTCAAGAATATTTCGTGATGGTGAATTTGAATTATATCAAAATCAACAAAGAGAATTTGAAGGAACCCTAAAAATTAAGGAAGAATTTTATGATAACCCAAACAAAGAAGAAATTAATTTTTTTATTGAATATATTTATGATTATCAAACTGACTTTGACAACAACCTTGAAATAAATATTGACAAAACAGAATTAAAACATGACCAAATTTCACAAGCAGCACCAATTCAAATAACTGCTATTGCAATTGGATACACGGGAGACTTTTATACAATTGACTACACAATAGCAAACAAAGGACCAACTGATTTGTCAAAATTCAAAAGAATAGATTTTGAGCAAGTAGAATTAAACTTTAGAAGCAATCAGTTTTCAGATTGCAAAGCATATTACAAAAAAGGCGATTACAATTATCCACTTAATATAAATGAACTTCATCTATCAGAAGACTATGAAACTATAGAAGTTTCATGCAAAGCTGACATGAGCGGTTTTGATAGTTTCGAATGGTTTACAACAAAAACATTTGGAACAATAACATACAAATACCCATTATTTATTGAAGGTTCTATCAAATTACCAGAAATTAGAAATGACAATATTTGGAACAATTAATTTAATTTAAACAAACAGAACAACCAGAACAACCAGAACAACCAGAACAAACAGAACAACCAGAACAACCAGAACAACCAGAACAAACAGAACAAACAGAACAAACAGAACAAACAGAACAAACAGAACAAACAGAACAAAC
>CAYLKB010000039.1:0-6748 GCA_964384165.1 uncultured Methanosarcinales archaeon | reverse complement strand
AAATTACAAAATATAAAATATTCAATAATATTATATATTAATCATATTATACTATCTTAGTTTTTATTTCCTAAAACTTTGTCAAAACTTGTAACAATTCTTTGTTCAAACTGAGAATTTTTTTCATCTTCTTTTTTTACAAAATCAAGTTCTAAAAATAAATTGCTATCATGCTTTCTTTTTTCAAAATCATTATCCTCACTTAAAATATCATTTATAATTTCTTTTTGTATTTTTGAAATATCTTCTGATATCTGTGAATATTTATTAATGTCTATAAGCGAACTACTTAATTTGTAAGTATTCTTTAGAACATGATATGCTCCTCTTCTATATAAATCGGAAATTAGTTCATTTATTTTAATATCACTTACTTTACCATCAATTTCACCCTCAATCTCAAGTAAAACAATTTTATCAACCAATTCAGCATCTTTTAATCTATCATCAATATTATTTCTTGCCTCAATGGGATTACATTTTTGAAGTTTAATTTGAAAATATATTTTATGATATGTGCTAAGAAAAACTCTTTTTATTTTTGTTTCATTTGACAAAGAATCATATTCGCATAAATTAAAAGAAGATATTTCCCTTTTCATTTCTGTAAAATTATTTGGAAATAATGGTCCTGGATATGATAGAGGTTTTCCCATATAAGAACTCATGATATGTGCATGAACATGTCCTCCAGCATAATAATCAAATCCTTTCGGAAGAAAATTTGATTTCACATCAGATTTCACATTTTCAAGAAAATCAGGTTTTATATCATTTAAAGTTGTATGAAACATAAAAATTTTAAAACCTTTCTCTAAAATAACATCTTCATTAAGGTTAGTATAAATATTCTTATCAAGTCCATTCTTCTTTCCCAATATTCCTGAAATCAAAGCACCAGTTTTTTCATCTTTGAATACTTTTAGTTTAACTTCATTCTTTCCAGTAATTTCATAACGGCTTACATCAACAAAAAGGCCAGTTGTCTCAAATAAGTCAATAAAACTCTTTTGATTAACAGAATAATCATGAGAACCTCCAATAACATAAAGAGGTATATACGATTTTTTTAATTCCATCAACTTTCTAGCTACTTTCTCTGCAAGTTCTATTGGTGGCAGTGCATTGTTGAAAATATCTCCTGCAAACAAAACAAAATCAACTTTTTCATCAATTACTTTGTCAATGGCACTACAAAATGTTTCAAAATTAAGATTTGTTAATGTTTTCTCCCTCCAACCCCCAAGATGCAAATCAGCAAGATGGGCAAATCTGATTTTATCTTTCATAAATAAAAAAAAAACAAATAGTTTATATAATTTTACTTGATATTTATATTCTTATTTTATTTTTGCATATTTTCTATGCAAGAAAGATACATCATCAATAAACTCTTTATAATAAGTACTTTTTACAATATCTCTATTAACATTTAAATTATTTATTGTTTGAAATATACTTCTTATAATTGGAAATGGATTTGAAGAGTATCTCAATTCATCAATCTCTGTTTCAATTTGAAGAATTATAGGTATTTTCTCTATCATATGATATTCTTTAATTAAATTTAGATTTAATTGAAGTCTATTAATTATTTGCAAATCTTGAGAATCCATTATAAAAAATTTATAAAAAATTAGAGTTTATATATTTTTACTTTTTAATCTCAATAGTTTGTGTTGGGAATGCAAATTCTATTCCTGCTTTCTCAAATTCTTCCTTTATAGCAAAATTGACTCTCTCTTTAACATAAATTCTCTCAGGCCAATCATTCATATTCAAATCTTGAAAATAAACAACTACCAAATCAAGAGAAAATGAATTGAAATTGTCAAACCAAACAAATCTAGTTTGGTCCTTAGTATGTTCTTCATTATTAAGAATTTTTTCTATAATTTCTTTAGCTTTTTTAATTTTTTTAACTGATGTATCGTATGTTAATGTAAGAGTCATTGTAATCTTTACTTTTGGAACCTTTGTGACATTCTCAACAATATTATCAGCAAGCATTGCATTTGGGATTGTAAGTACAGTCCCATCAAAAGTTCTAACCTTTGTGCTTCTTAGTTTAAGTTCTTCAATAATACCTTCATAATTTTCAAACTTGACTCTCTCACCCTTATTGAATGTTTTATCAAAAATAAGAGCTACTCCTGAAAAGAAATTCTTTAAAATATCTTGTGCAGCAAGAGCAAAAGCTAAACCTCCAACACCAAGTCCTGCAAGTAATGCTGATACATCATAACCAAGATTGCCAAGCACTAATAAAATTCCTATTAAAAATAAAATAATTCTTATAACTTGCATTAGCAAATCAATAGCAGCTTCATTGATTCTTTTTTTCTTGTTATCGCCTTTAAGATAAAATCCAATCATCTCAGTTGTAAATTTAATCATAAAATAAACAATTGGAATAATTATCAGGAAATTGAATATTTTAGTGAATACCTCACTATAACTACCCTGATTTAACATACTTGAACCAAAATAAAATAGTCCAGCAAAAACAAACATTGATATTGGCGGGTTAATGCTTCTAATTAAAATGTCATCAAACTTAAAATTAGTTTTCTCAGCCCATTTTATAAGATAATTTTCTATAATATAAATTACTAACTTGCCTACTGGGACAGTAATAAACAATGAAAATATAAAAACTCCAATTCTCCACAACTCATTGCTAAACAATTTTAAATTTATAATTGAAATTATATACTCCATCATTTTTTCTTCCTCGTATCTTTAATTAAATCTCCTAAAGTAAGGCCTGAGTTCTCTGAATCATCAGACATAATATCATCTTCATCAAAATTTCCCATTGATGAAACATCTTGTAAAAGACTAATCTCAAGAAATTTCTCAATTTTTCTAATGGTATCAACATCAGGTTTCATTTTTCCTAGCATGTATTTGCTTAGATTACTTTCTTTGATATTAACAGCCCTTGCTAATTGATGAATGTTAAGATTTTTTTTAGCAAGTTCCTTGTTAATAATACTTGCATAATTGCCTATAGGTTCCTTAACAGCACCCTCATCTTTTTTTCTATGATAAAAAGTATGTGTTCTTGTTTTTTGTTCTTCAATAATTTTACCCATCTTTGAGCAACTCATGCACACTCTCATATTAGAACCTGCAACTTTAATAGTAACAAGACTCTCACTTGAACTTCCGCACATTTCACAAACAACCATAATATAAAATATATTATTGTTTATTTAAAAAGATTGTTTAAACTAACCATATAAATCTTATACTCTATTGGAATTCATAAGATCAAAAGAACCCAAATTAGTAAACAAATGAGAGTTCATGAAAAGGAAACAAAAAAATTATATGGTCTAAATGATTTAATAATAGGCTCTTTCTTGAAATATGTATTTTACTCATTGACAAAGTTTTTATTTTAAATAAAAAATTAAAATTTGCAATCAATGCGAGTAGTAAGATACACTATCAGGATGAAATAAAAATCTCTGGACATAGCTCAATAATCTCAAACTTTATTAATAACCAAGCATTAATTCATATTATGGAAAAAAAAGTAGCATTAATGGAGTTTGAATCAAACCCAAACATTGGACTCTATATTTTTGCCAACAATAAGTTATGTCTTGTTGGTAAAGATTTAGAAGAAAAACGAAAAAAAGAAATTGAAAACACTCTTCAAGTCCCAGTATATAATATCTCAATCTTAGGGACTGAGCTTGCAGGAGTATTCATATGTGGAAATGATGATTTCATTCTAATTCCAGATTGTTACGATTATGAAGAAGAAGAGTTAAAAGAAATATGCAAAAAACATGACATAGAACTTAAAAAAATATCATCAAAAATAAACACTCTAGGTAATAATATTTGCATCTCAGACAAATTCATTATTGTAAGCAAATCCTTTGATTCTAAAAAACTTGAAGAAATTGCAAAAAAGAAAAAACTCAAAATTACAAAAATACCCAATATAGAAAAAGGTGGTGCAGGAAGCATAATTAGATATGCAAACTCAAAATTCTTTGTATCTCAAGAACTTGATGAAAAAGATGTAGAAGAATTTATAGACGAAATAGGTTCAATAGGCACTATTAATTCAGGTTCAATATTTGTATCTTCAGGAATAATTGCAAACTCAAATGGATTAATAATTGGAAAAAACTCAACATCCATAGAGATACAAAACATAGTTGAAGGACTTGATTTCCTTTAAACTATAATTATGTAGTAACAAAATAATTTAAAAGAGAGTTGTAATATAAACATATGATTCCAACATTGGCCTATGGTATAGGTTTTATAGTTTATATGACATTTTGCCTTGTAACTATTGATATATACTCAAGAAAAGATGGTATGACACCTTCTCTAATTGTAGCATTAATATATTTATACTATTCATTCTTAGCTATGTATATGATAAATCTTGTAGAAAGTGGTGATTTTATAGAAGTTATAATTCAATGTGCAATATATGTTGTTGCAGGGGGGGTTATAGTCTTACATTATTACAAAGCAAATATTAAAACAAGAGATGATGAAATGTATGGGAATAGAATATAATTAAAATATTAATAATATATTTATTAACAAACATTTCCCTTTATTTTCTTATCTGAACAAATATTTTTCCCATTAGCTAGAATTTTTTTATTGTTAAAAAAAATATTTTCTCCATCACAAACTATTTCTATTTTGAAAAATGAATCAGTTTTTATTATTACTGGATTATCAGCTTTTATTTTGCCAATTGACAAAATTGTTCCAATATCAGCATCTGTTTCAAGAAGACCTATTTCTCCAGTCTTTTGATTTTCACTAACTAATATCATCCCCTCTGATAATTCTCCTCTAAGTTTTGCAGGTTTTAAATTTGAAACAACAATGACTTTTTTGCCGATAATAGATTCAATTGAATATGTATTAGCAATTCCTGATACAATTTGTCTTGGCTTATTTTCTCCAATATCAATCTCTTCAATAAAAAGTTTATCAGCAGTAGGGTGCTGTTTAGCACTTAAAATCTTACCTACTTTTAAATTCAATGTATCAAAACCCTCTCTTTTAAGTTCAACTGACTTATCTTCCTGCTCTTTCTTTTCAATTTTAATTTTTTCAAAAAGATTATTTTTCTCTGCTAGTTTATGGCCAGCCTTAACACTATCAAATTTTTTAAAATTTCCTTTCTCAAAATTAAATTGTTCTCTAATCATTTGAGCTTTAACTGGCATGAAACAATCAATATAATCTGCAATAGTTTTTACTACAAACACCAATGTTGCCATAATAGTCTCAAGTCTTGAAACATCTTGTTCTTTCCATGGAGCAACTTTATTAATATAAGCATTTGTTTCTCTTATTGAATTAAACAATACATCAAGTGCATGATTAAATTGCAAATTTTGCATATATTCATCAAACTTTTTAAATATATTAATTTCTTCAATTAATTTCTCATCATCATGGGCCATTAAATTACTTCTTGGAACACTACCTCCAAAATATTTATTTACCATAGAATGAACTCTTGATACTAAATTGCCAAGGTCATTGTTTAATTCATTATTAATTTTCTCAGCAAATTTTTCCATTGAAAAGTCAAGGTCATCTCCGAAACTTCCTGCACTGAGCATAAAATATCTAAGTTCATCAACACCATAATTTTGAGCAACTTCTAGAGGGTCAACTACATTACCTAATGATTTTCCCATTTTCTGACCATCTGCAGTCCACCAGCCATGAGCAAATACTTTTTTTGGAACATCTATTCCCACACTCATCAAAAATGCTGGCCAATACACTTTGTGAAACCACATAATATCTTTACCAACAATGTGGACATTACAAGGCCAGAATTTCATTTTTGAATTAATTTCAAGAGCTGAAACATAATTGAAGAGAGCATCAAACCAAACATAAGTCACATGGTCTTTATCAAATGGTAACTCAATTCCCCAGTCTAGTGTATTCTTATGTCTTGATATGCTAATATCTTGCAATCCTTGATTAACTCTGTTAATTGTTTCTTGTGCTTTTGATTTTGGAGATAAGAACTCAGGATTTTTCTCATACATTTCAAGAAGTTTGTCTTGATAATTTGAAAGCCTAAAGAAATAATTTTCTTCCTTCATCTTATCCACTTTCTTTTTATGAACTGGACAAGTATCACCATCTTGTAAATCATCTTCTTTGTAATATTGCTCGCAATCAACACAATATAAACCCTCATAAGTATCCTTGTATATATCACCATTATCATAAGATTTCTGTAACATTTTTTGTACAAATTTCTTATGCTCATCAAAAGTTGTTCTTATAAAAAAATCATTAGAAATATTAAGACTTTTAAGTTGTCCTTCAAACTCAGGTATAAGTTTATCAACAAATTCTTTAGGATGCATTTTAGCTTCTTTAGCTTTTTTTGAAACTTTTTGTCCATGCTCATCTGTGCCTGTAAGAAAAAAGACTTTACTCCCCTTATTTCTCTCCCACCTAGCAATAGTATCAGCTGCAACTGTTGTGTATGCATGACCTAAATGTGGTTTTCCACTTACATAATAAATTGGTGTTGTAACATAAAATGTTTTTTTGTTTTCTGTCATAGTAAAAAATAAATATCAAAATTTTATAAAACTTCTCCATGAATATTAAGCCCAACAATATATTGTGCTCCGCAGAAGTTATTAACTTCTAAGAACACGATATAGCTGAGCGAGCAAGGCGAGTGGAGAGGACACAAAAGGAAAAACTTTTGTGG
>CAYLKB010000038.1:5088-13048 GCA_964384165.1 uncultured Methanosarcinales archaeon | reverse complement strand
CTTGGGATAGCTTTGGAATATTATATGATATGTTCTGCTTTGAGACTAAGCTGTACTTCTGAGGGAGTGTGATGACACCGGTGTCTGCAACGCTTACAACAACGAGCCATTCACCTGTACCTTCTTCTTGTATCTCTGATTCGTTTATTTAAACTTGTTTAACGACATTGTGATAGTTTCAGGCAGTTTTATAAATGATAAAAATAATATATATTTTATAAGATGGTAAATTCTATTAAGAAAGATGACCCTTCGGGTTTGCTTGTTGCAGGTTTTTTGCTTATAGGAATGGGACTTGGATTTTTGTATTCAAGATTTCTTGAAGGTCTTTTTATTGGTCTTGGAGTTGGAATATTGTCTATGTTTTTTGCACAAATAATTTTAGATAAAAAGAAAAAGTAGAAAAGGTGTGAATTTATTTTCAATTATTATTTTACTTTTTCAATTTTTTTTATTAATCGTTAAAGATGATATTATGTTCAAATGATAAGTTTAGTGTTTTTTATTTCATCTTTTGTTAAGAGCAGAGTTTCTTTTGCATCATCTCCCGCTTTTAATTTGCCTTTTCCTTCTGCGTAGTATACAACTGTTATTATATGGTCTCTTCTATCTCTTTTTGGGTCATCATATATATCAAGTTGTTTTATGTTTGAGATTTCAAGGTTTGTTTCTTCTTTAATTTCTCTTTTAACAGCATCAAGGAGCTTTTCACCAATTTCAACGAATCCTCCAGGAAATGCATAGTTTTTAGGTGGGTTTTTTCTATTAATAATTACAAATTTATTTTCATATTCAATTATGCAGTCAACAGCTATTAGGGGAGTTTTGACATAGTTTCTTATGCTTTCTTTTTTATTCATTTTTTTGATTTATTCTTCTCTTAATAACACTTTTCCTCTGTGGTCAAGAATTGCAAATGTTCCATCATCAGTTTCTACAAGACCTGTTTTTGATTCTACCCAGTCTCCACAGTTTAAATATAATAAATCTTCCATTCTTCTTATGTTTGGATGATGTATGTGTCCGCATATTATTCCTGAATATGATGATTTCTTTTTTTTTTGAAGTTCTTCGCTTCTATTTCTTAAATCTTCAATTACAAGTTCTTCAAATCCTCCAATATAACTTGCTGCATCTTTTACAGTTTTTTTTGCATATTTGGATAGAGAAAACTCAGGGTTAATACCAGTATAGTTTAATATAGAATTTATTGGTTTATTTAGTCTTAATAAAATTTCATATCCTATTGACCCTAATTTTGCAAGCCATGGATTGAATTTCATTACACTATCATATTCATCTCCATGAGCTACTTTAAATCTTCTTTTGTTTGCTGTAATATGGTCTGCAGAGTGCTGTATTTTTATATGTCCAAAAATATTAAATTCATCATCATCATCTTCAATTTTCTCAATATGGTCTCTGATATATTCGTCATGATTCCCTGGAATGTATATAGTATTAACGCCGTTTTTGGCTCTTTTTTGAATATGTTTTACAACTTTAAAATGTTCTGCAGGAAAATATATTGTTCTTTTTAATGACCACAAATCAATAATATCACCAACAGCATAGAGATTTTCAAATTCCATTGATTTTAAGAAATCAAGAAGTGGTTTTGCTTGTGAATATTTAAAACCAAGATGTACATCTGAAATAAATAATGATTTGTAATGAGGGGTTTTTGCCATATAAAAGGGTTTTTGATTTTATTATTTATTAAGTTTGCTATATAAATTATATATAGTAGTCCACAAAAGTTTTTCTTTTTGGTTTCTCTCCGAAATTCCGGCGAAATCCGGTCATTTAAATTACCACTAATTAGTTAAATTATTTATTCTCATAAAAATTATATGGTCGGCAATCAAAAATCATATAATAACAAAAGTGATAGAATTACAATTCTATCTGAAAAAGAAGAGAAAGAGATCTTTAAGATTCCAAATTTTAAGAAGGAAGAACAAAGTAAGTATTTTGATTTAACATATTATGAAAATGAATATTTCAAATCAATAAAATCTATAGATGCAAAAATTTTATTTGTATTACAATTAGGTTATTTTAAAACTAAATTTCAATTTTTTCCCTTTAAATTAAGAGATGTAATTGAAGATGTTGTTTTTATTTCCAAGACATTTTTAGACGGAATAAAAATAAATAATTTAGACTTAAGTTCTGGTGAAAAAAATGGAAGGTTACAAAGATTAAAAATCTTAGAGATTTTAAATTTCAAGGAATTTAAAGACTCTCAAGATTGTAAAAATTATCTTTCAAAACAAACAAATGCAAGTATCGATCCAAAATTTTTATTTGAATTAATGTTTGATTATTTAATTAGAAATAGATATGTAATACCTAAATATTATGTTTTCCAGTTAATAATTAGAGATGTGATTAAAACTTATGAAAACAATCTAAAAGAAACTTTATCTTTTTTAATTACCAAAGAAGATGAAAAAAAGATTGAAGAAATTCTTCAATTAAAAGATGAAAAAGGCTATATCTCAAAGCTAGCATTTATTAAAACTTCTGCAAAAGGATTTAATAAAAGCTATGTAGAAGAAGAAATTAAGAAAAGAAGATATCTTGAAAAGTTATTTCCAAGAGCGAAAGAGATAATTCAAAAATTAGAATTATCAGAATCAACTGTTCAAAAATATGCTAAATTTATAGATGCTTATCATTATTCTCATATAAAAAGACTAGAAAATAAAGATTTGTATGTTTTATGCTTTGTTTATTATCGTTATTTAAGAAGTAATGATGATATGATGAGAACTTTTATTTATTGGATTAATAAGTATCATAATGATGTTCAAAGAAAAATTGATGAGACAATTCTTAAGGAAAATATGGAGAATAATAAATTGTTTCCATGGGTTGCAAAGCTCATTAAATTTGTATACACAAAAGATTCATGGAAGAATCTTTCTCATGATGAGATTTGGGATAAGCTTACAAAATTTCTTGATATAAAACAAGCCGAAAAAATTCAAAAATATTTTGAAAAAAGCAGAGGAAGACATAATGATTTAAGATGGTTCTTATATAAAGAACTTCATGGGAAAATTCAAGGCTCTGCAAGACAATTTTTAAGGAATGTGAAACTTTCTTATTCTGCCTTTATACTGAAGATTGAACCTGAATTAGTTAATTTTATTGAATATTACCAATCTGAAATTCAAAAGGAAACTCCTAAAGTTGATTGGGATAAATATCCATTTAATAAAAATGATAAAGAAGAAAAGTTGACAGAAGATAACTTTAAATTGAAAGAAATTCAATTATTTAATAGAATTAACAAATACATAAAATTTGGAGAAATATATTTAGAAGATTCAATTGAATTTAGACATCTTGAACTCGATTTGATACCTAAATCTGAGTTTTATAAAAATAAGGATGAAATTTTATCAAAGATGAATTTGCCATATATTCAAGAACCGTTATCTAAAATTATAATACATAATTTTATAATAATTAGTTTTGGTTTTTAGTACCAAATATGTAGGAATAAAAATGTTTTTTATGCTATATAAAAATATTTGTTAAAATTTGAAATTTTTAGAAACATTTTTAATCTAATTAATTTTTGTTATTTTAATGACTTTCAAAAATAAAAATACAAATGAAAATTTGCAAAATATTCTTCTTGCAGTTGCTTTGATTATAGGTTTTGTTTTTATTGTTTCTATTTCTATTTATATTATCAAAGAGAAATATGGTTTGACTTGCGCATGTAAAGTGTCATTGCCGATTCTTATAGCTGTGCTGACTTCTTTAGGAGTTTTTGTAGGAATTTTGACATATTATTTTTTGTCAAAAGCATTTTCTAAAGAAAAAAATGAGATTTATGAAAATATTGAGAAAACATTAAATTTCCTTAATCATGATGAAAAAACTATAATTCTAGCTATTATTGACAATAATGGAGAGATAACACAGAGCAAATTGAGTAATGTTACAAAGATTGATGCAGTAAGACTTTATAGAAAATTGTCTAGTTTAGTATCAAAAAATATTTTGCATAAAAAGAAAAAAGGTATGACAAACCAAATTGTTCTTAATGATGATTTTAGAGAACTTTTCATTAAATGAAATTAAATAGATAGATTATTTCATTTTTTGAAATAAATGTTTATAAAGCTTTTCAACTTTAATTGTATTACATAATTGAAAATGAAATTTAAGAATATATTTAATTTAATGTTGATTTTTATGCTTTTATTAACAATATCAGTGTTTATATTTGCAATGGATAATGACTTAAATAAGTCATTATGTGTCCATACATTTATTGATGAGACTTGCTCTGAGTGTGATGAGACTAGAGCATTTATCAACACATTAAATCTTGAAGGTGTTGATGTAATCTATCATAATATCAATGATAATGAAGAAAAGATTCTTTATAAACAATTTAAAGAGACATACGGGCTTAAAAGTGCTGGTTATCCAACTATGTTCATAGGGGATACTTATCTTATAGGTATAAGTTCTATTAAGGAAAATTTTGAGGACATAGTTAATGAATGTCAAAATACAGCTTGTCCTTGTCCTGCAAGTATAATAAAAGGAGTTACTCCTTCAATGCCTCAAAGTGACGATTTTAAATCAGAAAAAACTGATGCTATGAATATTCCTATTGTAGGTGAAGTTGATTTAGGCAAAATGCCGCTTTTTGTAATGACAGGTTTAATTGCATTTGTAGATGGTTTTAATCCTTGTTCTTTGTGGGTATTAACATTTCTTTTAGGTATAGTGATATATACAGGTTCTAGAAAAAAAATATTCTTAGTTGGATTAACTTTCTTATTAGTAACTTCAACCGCCTATGGATTATTCATGCTTGGACTTTTAAATGTTTTTACATATGTTGGATATACTTTATGGATAAAAATTTTAGTGGCTGTTATAGCATTAATATTTGCAGTTGTTAATATAAAAGACTATTTTTGGTATAAGAAAGGAATATCTTTTACAATATCAGATAAGCATAAACCTAAATTATTTAAACAGGTAAGAGATTTGATGAATCCAAACCGTTCAACTACAAGTATGCTTTTTGCAACAGCTGTTATGGCACTTGGGATTGTTCTTGTTGAATTACCATGTACAGCTGGTTTCCCTATGATTTGGACAAATATTATTTCACAAAATGATGTTTCAAGAACAATGTTTATAGCATTATTTTTAATGTATATGATTATATATTTAATAGATGAAATTGTAGTTTTTGCTGGTGTTGCTTTAACACTAAAAGCAAGTAAGTTTGAAGAGAAACATGGTAGAATACTAAAACTTATAGGAGGAATGATTATGCTTGCTCTTGCATTTTCAATAGTATTTTTGCCTGATGTTATGAATTCTGTGCTTGGTTCTATTTATGTTTTTTCAATTGCAACTATATTATCATTTATAATAATGTTTGTTCACAGAAAAATATTGCCAAAATATGGAATTAAAATTGGAACTGAGACATTAGAACATAAAGATTTAAATAAAAAAAATGATGATATTAATAATAATAAATCCAAAAAGGAGGTAAAAAAATGAGTAAAGAAGAATTTCCAAAACAATTTAAATATAATAATGATTATTCATGGGTTGAAGTTAAAGATGATATAGCAATTGTAGGAGTTGTGGGTTCTGCTGCAAAAAAAATTGAAGAATTTATTTTCATCAATCTTCCTATTTCAAATAAAAACATTAAAAAAGGAGACAACTATGTATCACTTGAAGCAGTTAAGTGGTCAGGTCATCTTTCAAGTCCTGTATCTGGAGAGATAATTGAAGTTAATGATTCATTGTTTGATGAACCTTCGAAAATCAATAAAAACCCTTATGAGTCATGGATTATGAAAGTTAAATTAAATAATAAAGAAGAAATTAAATCTCTTATGGATTCAAAAGATGCTAAAAAGTTTTATGAGGAAAATGAAATATGAATAGAAGATTAAAATTAATATATGTTGCAATGTTTGCGATTATGATGCTTGTTTTTGCTGGATGCTCAAATAATACTAATTCAAGTGAGAGTATTGATATTAATAATAATAACACTGATAATCCTGAAAAGGTTACAATATACTTTTTCTGGGGAGATGGATGTCCACATTGTGCTACACAAAAACCTTTTTTAGAAGAATTAGAACAGGAATATGGAAATGAAATTGAAGTTAAAATGTTTGAGACTTGGAAAAACCCTAATAATGCTAAGTTCTTCCAAGAAGTTGCACAAGCTTATGGCACAACAGCACAAGGAGTTCCAACAACATTTATCGGAGAAGAACATTGGGTTGGCTATGCTGATTCTATGGGGCAAGAAATGGAGCAGAAGATTTTATATTGTCTTGAGAATGATTGTGTAAACCCAGGAGATAAATTGGTTAGTAATTAATTTGAAAAAATGAAAAGAATAGTTATTATTGGAGGAGCAAGTGCGGGTTCAACATGCGCTTTTGAACTTAGAAAACTTAATAAGAATATTGAAATTGTAATTCTTGAAAAAAGTGATTATACTCAATATTCGCCTTGCGCTATGCCTTATGTTTTATCTGGAGAAATTGTTGATTTTGATAAAATTTTTATTTTAAAAAAGAAGGATTATGAATCAAATAATATTTTATTAAATTTAAATTCAGAAGTTATTGAGATAGATAAAAAAAAGAGAAGTATACTTTTTAAGTGTAACCATGAACATAAAGAAATAAGTTATGATAAACTTGTTATTGCAACAGGGAGTTCATGTTATATTCCCAGTATTAAAGGAATTGAGACTATTGATTATTTTGTTTTGAAAAATATTGATGATGCAAAAAAAATTGCTTCAAATATAAAACCAAAAACTGATTCAGTAATTATTGGTGCTGGTCTCATTGGAGTTGAACTTGCTACCTCATTATCTGCTAAAGGGGAAAAAGTTACATTAATTGAATCAAAAGAAAATATCCTTTCATCAATGCTTGATTCTGATATGGCTTTAAAACTTAAAGAATTTTTATAATGAGATTAATACATTGGTAACTCTATCAAGAACAAAAAATAAGGATCTTAAAATTGTTGAGAATATAAACATAAAAGAGATTGCTAAAAATAAAATAGTATTAGATAGTTTGGAAATTGAATTTGATAAATTGTTTGTTTGCACCGGAATTAAACCAAATCTTGAGTTAGCTAAAGTAGCAGAAATTGTTGTTGATAAAGGAATTGTTGTAAATGAATATATGCAGACATCTAATAAGGATATTTTTGCATGTGGTGATTGCGTTGAGTCTATTGAATTTAATTCAAAAGAAAAAATAATCAGTGCACTTGGAACAACAGCTGTAAGGCAAGCAAAAATTATTGCACAAAATATTTATGGTAAAAAAAATAAATTCGCGCCTGTTTTCAATAATACTGTTACAAAAATTGGTGATGTTTTTGTTGGAACTGTTGGACTTTCTAAGAATAGATGTGATGAGTTAAAGATAAAAACAGTTTCTGCAATATATACTGGAAATGTTCGCTCTGAATATTATTCTTCTAAAGAGAAGATAACAATAAAAGTAATTTGTGATATGAAAGGGTTGCTTTTAGGCGCTCAAATTGTAGGAGATGAAGAAGTTGTAGGAAGAATAGATTTAATGGCTCTTGCTTTGCAAAAGAGATGTAAAATAGATGAATTAATGAGTCTTGAGACTTGTTATAATCCAGCGTCTGCTCCTATATTTGATACAATAACAATAGTTAGCGAGATTTGTTTTAAGAAATTAAATTTTTTAAATAAGAATTAAATGGTTAGTATGAAAAAGAATGTTGTATCAGGAATCAGGATAAATGATTTTGATAGAAAGCAGTATGTTAAGGTTTTGGATTTGATTAAAAAAGATAATTTGATAACTGTTTGTATTGAGGCGAATTGTCCGAATAGATATGAGTGTTTTTCAAAGAAAACTGCAACTTTTATGATTTTAGG
>CAYLKB010000038.1:0-5078 GCA_964384165.1 uncultured Methanosarcinales archaeon | reverse complement strand
ATTAAAAAAGGAGTACCTCAAAAAGTTGATGAAGATGAGCCAAAAAGAGTTGCTTTAGCAATAAAAAAATTAGGTTTAAAATATGCTGTAATTACTTGCGTTACAAGAGATGATTTAGAAGATGGTGGGGCTAAGCAATTTGTTAATACTGTTTTAAAAATTAGAGAATTTAATCCAAGGTGTAAAATTGAATTACTTATTTCTGATTTAAATGGCAATTGGGATGCTCTTAAAAAAATAGTTGAATGTAAACCTGATGTGATAAATCATAATATTGAAGTTGTAAAAGATTTGTTTTATGAATTGAGGCCAAAAGGTAATTATGAATTGTCTTTGGAGTTATTGAAAAGAGTTAAAGAGTTTGATTCTAAAATTAAAATTAAATCGGGTTTGATGATAGGATTTGGTGAGAGTTTTGAGCAAGTATTTAATACGATTTCTGATCTGAAAGATTCCGGTTGTGATATTTTGACAATAGGTCAATATTTACAACCAAGTTCTGAGCATTATAGTGTTAAACAATATTATACCAATAAAGAATTTGATGAAATTAAAAAGAAAGCAGAAAAAATAGGGTTTACAAATGTTGTATGTGGTTCTTTAGTTAGAAGTTCGTATAAGGCAGGTGATTTATTATGAAAAAAGATTATACAAATGTGTGGAGGTTAATTGATAGAATAGATGATGGTGCTCAAATGCAGATGGCAATTGATGAGGCTATAACAATTTCTTGCTCGAAAGGTAAATCTTTGCCAACATTGAGGTTTTATACTTTTAAACCTGCAGGAATTACTATTGGTTATCATCAAAAAATTGATAATTTTAATTTTGATGAGATTAATAAGAAAGGATTTGGTTTTGCGAGAAGAATGAGTGGAGGAACTGCTGTTTTGCATAAAGATGATTTAGTCTATGCTTTAATTATTCCAGAAGATTTTCTTCCCTCAAAGATTGTTGATGCTTACAAGTATTTAAGTGATGGATTAATATTGGGATTGAATAATTTTGGTTTAAATTCTTATAAAAGGGACACTTCATCAAAGAGAAGAGAAGATAGTTGTTATTTAAATAGTAATCCTTATGATGTTGTTATTAATGATAAAAAAATTTCTGGAAATGCCCAGACAAGAATTAATGGTGTTGTTTTACAGCACGGAACAATAATTGTGAAAAATAATATTTCTGAATTGATAAATTGTATAAATCTTGATTCAGAAAACCGCAAAGTTCTTTTTAATGAATCGTTAAAGAAGATAACTTCTATTGAAGATGAATTTCAAAGAACAATTTCATTAAAAGGGCTTGAGGGTGCAATGCTAAGTGGGTTTGAAAGACTTTTCAGAGAAAAAGGCATAATCTTAGAAAAAGGAACTCTCTCTGATTATGAATTGAATTTAGCAAAGAAGTTGTACGGTGAGAAGTATTCCAAAGATGATTGGAATTTTAAAAGATAATTTTATATAAAAATAGATATAATTAATATTATAAAAATGGTGGAATATATATTATTTGTTTGTATTCAAAATTCAGCACGAAGTCAGATGGCTGAAGGATTTTTTAATTTTTATAATCAAAATGAGAATTATATCGGGATAAGTGCTGGAACAGAGATTGCAACTTCTATCAAAACTTATGCGATTAAAGCAATGAAAGAGAAAGGAATTGATATTTCTAATCAAAAACCTAAATTGTTAAATATTGAGATGGGAAAAAAAGCTAAAATGATAATAACTATGGGTTGTATCAAGGGTTGTCCTCTAACTCCAAAAGAAAAGACAATTGATTGGAATTTAAAAGATCCTAAAACAATTGATGATTTTAGAAATGTTAGAGATGATATTGAAAATAAGGTAAAAGAATTGATTTTAAAATTAAAGTGAAATCAAATAAGTTTAAATTAACATAAAACATATATTTATATATCGCCATATATGAATATATTTGTAATGGAAAAAAAAATCAAATTATTGAATGCTTTAAGTGATGAAACACGAATCAAAATTCTTCAATATATGCTTAATAGAGAATTATGTGCTTGTTCAATATATCCATTAGTTCAAAAAGCCCAATCAACTGTTTCTAAACATTTAAAAATTTTAGAAGAAGCAGGAATTGTTGAATACCGAAGGGATGGAATTAATATTTGGTATAAAATTAAGAGTAATGATGCAATTCAAATTTTAAAAATTTTAAAAATTTCTGAATTGGAAGTAGACATTATAAAATGTAATCAAAAAAATAAATAAATAAAATGAACAACAAAGATAATATTAAACAATCTGTAAAAGAAAGTTACGCAAAAGTTGCAATTAATGGTTGTGGTTGTTCTTGTAATTGTGGACAATCAAATAATGAAGAGTTGGCAATATCAATAGGATACTCAGAAGAAGAAATAAGTTATGCTTCTGAAGCAAATCTTGGTCTTGGCTGTGGTAATCCGACAGCTCTTGGAGAGATTAAAGAAGGAATGACTGTTCTTGATCTTGGTAGTGGTGCTGGTTTTGATTGTTTTCTTGCAGCAAGAAAAGTAGGTGTAACAGGAAAAGTCATTGGCGTTGATATGACAAAAGAGATGATAACAAAAGCAAGGGATAATGCTAAAAAGAGAGGTTATGTTAATGTGGAATTTAAACTTGGTGAAATTGAAAACTTGCCAATTGAAGATGATACTATTGATGTAATAATTAGTAACTGCGTTATCAATCTTTCACCTGAAAAATCTAAAGTATTCAATGAATCACACAGAGTGCTAAAAAATGACGGAAAAATGTTCATTTCGGACATGGTTTTACTTAAAGAATTGTCTGAAGAACACAAAAATAATTATGACTTGATAGCAAGTTGTATAGGTGGAGCAATTCTAAAAGAAGAATATCTTAAACTAATAAAAGATACGGGTTTTAAAGTTAAAATATTATCAGAAGACAAAGAAATTAGCGAAAGACAATACAATGGGTTTCCTATTGAAAGTATAAAATTAGTCGCTTATAAGAATTATGGAGAGAATAAAAAAAATGAATAAAATGAATAAAAAAATTAGAATTTATGAACCAGCAATGTGCTGTCCAACAGGTTTGTGTGGTCCAAGTATTGACCCTGAAATTATGAGAATTTCAACAGTAGTAAATACATTGGAAAAGAATAATATTGATATTAAAAGATATAATTTGAAAATTAATCCTGATGAGTTTGTTAGTAATAAAATCATTAATGAATTATTAAATAAAGAAGGGGATGATATTTTCCCAGTAACGCTAATTGATGAAGAAATTTTAAAAAAAGGAAAATATCCTACAAATGAAGAATTTTCAAAGTGGACAGGAATTAATATTATCACAAAAACTGAAAAAAAACTTGATAGCAAAATAAAAGAATTCATAGCAATTGGAGCTGCAATTGGTTCAAACTGTGAAAATTGTTTTAAATATCATTATGCTGAGGCAATAAAGTTAGGTATTACAAAAGATGAAATTTGGCAAGCAGTAGAGTTTGCAAATAAAGTAAAACAGGCTCCTGCTAATTCGATAACCAAACTAGCTGAAAAAATATGTCTTACTAAATCTGTTGTAGAGAATAGTGATTGTAATTTACAGAAAAGTAGTTTTTAAAATGGAAAGATTTAATTTAGAAAATATAAAAGATACCAAATACTTTTTCTTTACAGGAAAAGGTGGTGTTGGAAAGACATCTATTGCTTGTAGTGTTGCAGTAGGACTTGCAGATCAAGGCAAAAAAGTTCTATTAGTTAGTACTGATCCTGCATCTAATCTTCAAGATGTTTTTGGTAGAGAACTTTCTGGAAAGGGAGTAATTATTCCTGAAGTTAATGGACTTGTTGTTGCAAACTTAGACCCTGAAGAAGCTGCAAAAGAATATAGAGAATCTGTTATCGCACCTTACAAAGGAAAACTTCCTGAAAAAACATTAGCAAATATGGAAGAACAGTTATCAGGGTCATGTACTGTTGAAATTGCTGCATTTGATCAATTCTCTAAATTTATTACTGATGAAAAAACATCTTTAGAGTATGATCATATTATTTTTGATACAGCCCCAACAGGACATACAATACGAATGTTACAATTACCTTCTGCATGGTCAAATTTCATAAGTGAAAGTACTCATGGTGCGTCTTGTTTAGGGCAATTATCAGGATTACAAAGCAAAAAAGAAATTTATAAAAATGCAGTTTTAAATTTATCAGATGATAAAAAAACCACTCTTCTTCTTATAGCAAGACCTGAAAAAACATCATTTCTTGAATTAAAAAGAACAAGTGAAGAGTTGTTTAAATTAAACATTAAAAATCAAATGTTAATTATTAATGGAGTTTTAGAGAATCATAGTGATTCATTATCAAAAAAAATATATGAAAATCAACAACAAAGCATAGAGGAAATTCCAAATGAATTAAAAAACATAAAATCTTATTTGTCTCCTCTTAAAGAATATAATCTTGTTGGTATCGATGCGATAAGAAACTTTTTTACAAATAAAAAAATAATAACAGAAAAATATGATTCAAAAATTTCTAAATATAACACAATTAAAGACTTAATAGAAGATATTTATGATAGTAAAAAAAAGATAATCTTTACTATGGGAAAAGGTGGTGTTGGTAAAACCTCGATGGCTGTAGAAATTGCAAATGGTTTAGCAAATAAAGACTTAAAAGTTTTATTAACAACAACCGATCCTGCGAATCATCTTATTTATGAAAAAGAAATTTTAAATAATATAGAAGTAACAAGCATTGATGAAAAAAAAGAACTTGAAAAGTATAAAGAAGAAGTTTTATCAAAAGCAAAAGAAACTATGAGTGAAGAAGATATTGCATATATAGAAGAAGATTTAAGATCGCCTTGCACTCAAGAAATCGCAGTATTTAGAGCATTTGCAGAAACAGTTGATAAATATAAAGAAGAAGTAGTCGTAATTGATACAGCCCCAACTGGACACACATTGTTATTATTAGATTCTACATTAAGTTATCACAAGGAAGTGCAAAGAACAAAAGGAGAAGTTCCAGAATCAGTAGAGCAATTACTTCCAAGATTAAGAGATTTTAATCAAACAGA
>CAYLKB010000037.1:0-13166 GCA_964384165.1 uncultured Methanosarcinales archaeon | reverse complement strand
TATAATATAAAAAGAATCAAAAATGTTTAATTCCGGACAGAGCCGATTTTGGTCAAAGTCTAGGTGATTTGCAAGCAGATATGAAAAATTATATTTATGATTTAATGTTTCCAGTTTTTTATTCTCAAAATAATGTAGAGCTTGATGTTACGCCAACTATTGTCAGGAATTATGCTTTGGCAATTATAAGTTTTCTTAGACAAAGAGATTTGGCATTAAGTGATGGTCAAAGAGAATTGCCTGGTGAGAATATAAGAGTAAACAATAGAATTATTTATCATTGATTATGATTCTATATTATTCACATAACCCATATATTTTTAAAGATAGAAATCATTACAATTCTATGGAGAGAGGTAAGAAAACAAGTTTTATTCTAAGACAATTTAGAAAAAAGTCAAAGAGAGTAGTAAATAAGGATTTATTTACCGAATTTTTTTATCTTAATAAATCTAGAAAAGTAATAGAATTCTTAAATGATTCTACGGGAAATTTACATGTTGAAACTTTTTTTAAACAATTTTTGCCTTCAGAATTTAGAGATTTTGCAAATGTTAAAATATTAAATGATGCTGAAGAGGAGATTACTACATGGTATTATGATGAAGAAAATTTGGTTTTGACAGTAAATGTAAATTGGGGTTTTAAGAAACAAGATATTAGCGTTGATATTAATATTGAGAATTTTTTAATTACTGTGATTAGTGAAGATGGGAAGATTTTAAGGAATATTGATTATACATTATTTAATGATTATCTTATTAGTTTTTTGTCAATTCAGTCTAGAAATCTTGCTAAAGCATTTGATTTAGTTTCAGGGAAGAAAAGATAAATTCTTATATTTTTTTATTAATTTAAATTTTTAGATTATCCAACTATTTTCTTGTATGTATTGGCCTGGCTTAATTTTTGTATTTATACCTGTTTTTACATTGTCTTCCATTACACATCCAAATTTGTTTAGTTTAGTATCTATTTGCTCATTTGGTGTTCTTAGTATTATATTTTTTTTATCAAATCTTAGATTGGCATTTTGTGCCAGCACCAAAATTGCAATTATTGCCAATTATACTATCTCCAATATAAGTTGACATATGAGTGCTTTTTGTATGCTTTCCTATGTAGCTTCTTTTGATTTCTCCTTTTACTTTTGCGTAAGTATTTATTATGGATGGGCCTCTTATATGTGTAAATGGAAGAATTTTTACATTATCTGCAATAATTAGAAAACCTTCTAAGATTACAAATTCATCTATTTTTACATTTTCACCATAGAATCTAAAATTTGGATGTAGTCTTTGGAGTTCGTTTAAATAATGCAACATTTCAGGATGAGTTGAAAAATTTGGGATTGGAAGTTCTGTATGTGTTTTTTTTGAAACATCTTCTATCAATTCTATGCAATCATTTAAAATATTTTCAAGGAAAACCATTTTATTTTACTGTTACGCTTTTTGCTAAATTTCTTGGGTTGTCAGTGTTTGTACCTTTTTCTTGTGAAATTTTTAATGATAATAGTTGCATCAATACAAGTGTCATATATTCACCAACAAAACCTTTTTCTGGGGCTCTTAGAAATTTTTGATATATATGTCTTGGGTCATTATCATCAGATATTTCTTTTAATCCATTACCTACGCCTATAATGTAACCACCTCTTGCCTGAATTTCTCTTGCATTATGCATTGCATCGTTTTGCAAATCAATTAGAACAACAGGTGTATTTTCTTCAATTAATGATAATGGGCCGTGTTTAAAATCTGCAACATTATATCCTTCTGCATGAATGTAAGTTAGTTCTTTTAATTTTAAAGCAGCTTCTTTAGCTATAACATCTTGGGACTTTGCACCCATGAAAAAGAAATGGTCAGACAAACTAAACATTTTAACAATTTCTTCTAGAGTAGGCATATTTTCATTAATGGTTTCATTAAATATATTATTTATTCTTCTATATGTCGTTTCATCCATATGGCCTGAGGAAATTAGATTTTCTAGTTGATGTATAGCATAAAATGCTCTGGTATGAGCTTTAGTACTTGCAACTGAGATTTCTGGGCCTGCATTTGTATGTATTTTGATGTCAGAAAGATTGTCAATGGTTGAGTCTTGGGCATTGACAATACCTGCTATTAAATGGCCGTTATTTGTTGATTGGTTATATGGTTTTGTTTTTTTTAAATTATTTAGAGGTTCTAAAAGGTCGGCAGTTTCTCCAGATTGGCTAAAAGCAATTATTAATGAGTTGTCAAAAAAACTATAGTTTTCTATTTCTGTAGATGGAATACAATATGTAGGAATGTGCTGCCTTATAAGGGAATTGCTTGCCATTATTGCATTATGATATGATGTTCCTGAACCACTAATAATTATAGGAATGTTGTGATTCTTAGCGTATATAATAGCTGATGAGAGATTTCTAAGAGCAGATTTATTTTCATTTGAATGAAAATTATATATGTCTTGCTGCGAAAATATTTCATCTTCAAGATAAGTTCCTCTAACGGGGCCATTAAAACTTCTTTCTCTATTTCTTGGTTCTCTCCATTCTTGTTTTGCAGTGTTCATATTTTTATCATATAATTTTAGTTCCATTTTTAATTATTTTCTCCATAATGTATAGCTGCTGTTTCTTCATCTTTCATTGATAATACTTCAACTTTATTTGGTAGTGAGTCTATTTGTGAACTAAAATATATGCCATTATCATTTTTTCCAATAATTACGGGCATACTTCTTTTGTATGCAATTAAATGTTTGCTACTAGTATCTAGTCCAAGATATGCAAAACTACCTTCAAGTATTGTTGTAATTTCATTGCTAATATTTAATATATCATTAAAGCTAGGATTTTTATTTGGGAAATTTTCGCGTATTAGGTCATGAAATAAGAGGGGTATTATTTCTGTATCAGTTTCTGATAAAAATTTGTATCCTTTGTTTTTTAATTTTGTTTTTTGTTCTTGTTCGTTTTCAATTATTCCATTCATTACTATGTAGAATCTTTTATCAGGGTCGTAGTGAGGATGTGCATTTGCAATAGTAGGTTTTCCTTGGGTTGCCCATCTTGTGTGTGCTATTCCTGCAATAATATTTTGATTTAAAATATTTTCAAGTTCTGAGTCACTAAATTTTCCAGTACATTTTTCTAATACTGTTCTTTTGCCTAAATCAAGGACTATGCCTTGTGAGTCGTATCCTCTTGAACTTAATGTTTTAATTATTGGGGCAATATCTTGTCCATTTGCTTGTTTATATGGTATATATCCTATTATTCCGCACATTTTTTATTACCTATTATGATTATTAATTAATTCTGTTAACATCTTAGTTGTATTTTTGGCTGTATATTCATCTGGATGTTCAACCATTACTCTTATTTTAGGTTCTGTACCTGAGTTTCTAACGAGAATTCTGCCATCATTTCCTATCTCTTTACTTAGCTGTGCTATTATATTATCAAGTCCTGGGATTTCTGATACTTGTATTGGTCTTTTTAGTTTCACATTCTCAATTATTTGAGGGTTAAGTTCTATTTTGGGTGTTAATTCTGAAATTGGTTTTTGAGTTTTTGCCATAATTTCTAATACTTTTAATGCTGATAATATTCCATCTCCACTTTTAGCGTGGTCTTTAAAAATTATATGGCCTGAGAATTCCCCGCCAAAGTTGTATCCATTTCTTGCTAGTTCTCTTGAAACAAATTTGTCACCATTTGAAACTCTTATTGTATTTATATTATGTCTTTTCAAATATTTATCAAGAGCTAGATTTGAATACTCAGTTACAACTAAACTGTTTTCTGATAAATTGCCATCTTCTTGCATATTTTTTGCAATCATTGCTAAGAGAAGATCTCCATTTATAATGTTGCCTTTTTCATCACATACTACTAATCTGTCAGCATCCCCATCAAATGAAAAACCTACATCTGCATTTCTAGCTTTAGTATAGCTTGATATTGTTTGAGGATATATAGAACCAAAACCTTCATTTATGTTAGTCCCATTTGGGTTTATTCCTGTTAAATATACTCTATTTAATGGTAGTTGTTTCACTAATAATTGCATTACAGGTGAAGCAGCTCCATTAGCACAATCAAATGCTGCTGAGATTTCTGAAAGACCATTTGTATTTATACTTGAAATTAAATGAGATGAATAGTTTGCAAGAGCTGACTCATCAAATTTATATGCTGAAGAATTTGTTGTTCTGGGAATAATTCCATTTAGTAAATTATTTGCCTGCATTTCAATTTTTCTTTCTAAATTTTCATCTAATTTTGAACCTTTAGAATTAAATATTTTAATACCATTGTCAGTATATGGATTGTGAGATGCAGTTATAGCAATTCCAAGTTTAGCATTAGATTTTAATGTTAAATATGAGATAGCTGGAGTTGGCATAATTTTTACTTCTATTATATTTCTTCCACACTTTTTAATTCCTGAGATTAATTTATTAGCTATTTCAGGGCTACTTTCTCTAGTATCATATCCAAGTAATATTTTTGAGTCTTCAGGGACTTGCATAGCTACTGCATATCCTAGTTTTTCTATTATATCAGGTTGTAATGGAAATGCTCCATATTCTCCTCTTATTCCATCTGTACCAAATTTGATTCCCATTTTAAGATATTAATTAATAATTGGTATAGATATATAAATGCTATTAAAAATTTTATAATACTATTATAAGAAAATTTATAAAAGTAGATTGATTTGTTATATTATGAAAATTATTGATAATATTGATGGTAAGAATTTTGTTATTAATACTAAGGAAATTAATAGTGATGTAGTTGTTAATTTAAATGGTGATGTTACAAAGAAGATTTTAGAGTCTATAAAGAAAATACCAAAATATCCAAAACAAATAGCAAAAGAGATTGGACTTCATGAGCAGAATGTGTATTATTATATTAGAAAACTGGAGAAATCAAATATTATTGGTGTTATAAAACAGGAGAATATTAACGGGACTATTGCTAATTTTTATGGGATTTTATCAGATTCATTTTTTTTTAAGATTAATGACTTTAAGGAAAGTTCAAAAGTTGTTGAGAAAGAAACTGATTATTTGAAACCTTTTGTAAATAATGGTAGGCTTGATGCATTAATTATTGTTGGAAGTCCTGACCCTCATGGTCCACAAAAAGCTAGAAGCAAGGATGGTTATTATGGAATGGATTTTGCACTTTTTTTAGGTACATTTTTGAATTATGTTCCTGACTCATTTGTGAAACTTGATACTGAGGTTACTGATAAAGATTTGGAAGATAATAATTTAATAGTTATTGGAGGTCCTATTGTAAATAAAGTTACAATGCTTGCAGGAGATAATCTGGAAATTTATTTTGATGAGGAAAAAAGAGGTGTTTATTCAAAAATTACTAAAAAGATTTATTATAATGATGAGATTGGTTTTATCAATAAAACAAAGAGTCCTTTTAATTCTAAGAGGGAAATTTTACTTCTTGCAGGACTTAGAAATGCTGGGACTAAGGCGGTAATTTTAGCTTTTCTTAAACATTTTGTTGAAGTTAGAAATGGAAATAAATTTAATTCTAAAGTAATGAGTCATGTAGTTGAAGGTGTTGATTTGGATTCTGATGGGTTTGTTGATGATTGCGAGTTTTTAGAGTAAATATATATAAATTTTTTAGTCGAATTTTATGTTTTTGTAAAAGTATGATAATAAATACATGGAACCTGTAACTATGATATTTTCTTTTTCTTTTATTGCTTTATCAAGTGATTTTTTTATGTCATGTTCATATTCTATATTTTTAAAATTGATTTGATTTGCCATTTTTTCTATTTTCTTGTAATTTGCGGAGTGGAGTGGAGTGTCTTGGACAAGATTGTAATTAGTGTAGATAATTTTTTTTGCAAATGGAGTTATAATTTTTAATAATTTTTTAATACTTGTTTTATGTGATGCAAATGATATGATGAATGTGAATTTTTCATTTTTAAAATTTTGTTCTATGGTGTTTGTTAGAGCTTTTATTTTTTGATAGTTATGAGCACCATCTAATATAATATTTTTGTTTTTGTAGTTTTTTAAATCAATTCTTGCTGGTAGGTTAATTTGATTTAGGTTTTTTTGCATTATTTGTTTTGAGAGTATAGGAAGATTGTTTTGATTGCAGAATTTTTGGTAGGCAGAATATGCTAAAGTTGCATTTTGGTATTGATGATTTCCAAGGATTAAAAGTTTAAAGTAAGTTTTAAATTCTTCAATTTCTTTGTTTTTAATCCAAGTAATTTTTGTATTGTTTTTTTCTGCTGATTTTTCAAATTCTTTTCTAGTGTTTTTATGTTGCCAAAGAGCAATTACAGGGTTTTCTTTTTGAATAATTCCTGCTTTTTGTGATGCTATTTGGGTTATGGTATTGCCAAGAATTTGTGTGTGGTCCATTCCTATTTTTGAGAGAATACATATTTTGTCTTTTCTTGTGCATGTATTTGTTCCATCTAAAAGACCGCCAACTCCAACTTCAATTATAGCAACATCAACTTTTTCTTTAGATAATATCCAGTAATTTAATGCAACTGATATTTCATAATAACTTGGGGAGTAATCATTTCTTTTCATTTCTTCAACTGCATGTATTATTTCATTAAAATATTTTACAAATTTATCTTTTGAAATTAATTTATTTTTTATTACAAATCTTTCTCGAATATCATAAATAAATGGTGATGTGTGAAGTCCTACTTTTAGGTCTTGATTTTGAAACATGTATGATAGAATTGTTGCAATAGAGCCTTTTCCTGAAGTGCCTGCAATGTGGATAATTTTTAATTTATCTTGTGGATTATCAAGGATTCTCATGAATTCTTTTATTTTCTCAAATCCGTTTTCTCCTTTGAAGAATGTTAGGTATCTTTTTTGTCTTAAATGTTCTTCAAGATAATTTATGCAATCTTCATAGGTTTTTAGTTTCATATATTAAGGGGAGTTTGAATGTTTTATAAAATATATTGGTTTAATATGGAAAAATAGTTAAATAATGATTAATTGTTTTTAATTTATTATGGATATTAGAAATATAAAAGTTTATGCTCCAAGTTCTGATGGGTTTACTTATCAAACATTACTTGATAATGCTTCTAGAAAAATAGATAATAAAAATTTCTTATTAGGAATTGTAGAGAAACAGTTGGCATCTGTTATTGATGGTAATGGTACTACTTTAGATGATTTTTTACATGATACAGAATCAGGATTTTTTTCCTATATGGAGGGGGGGTGTCCTTGCGTAGTTTTTGTTGATGGAGAGTATCATTTAACATATAATCAAAGAGGCCATCCAACAGAAAATGAACTTGAAAGAATTTCAAATGAGAGTGGGTATATAGTTACAACTTATTGTGATAATAGAGAATTAGAAAATTGGGCAGCATGTCAAGATTTTTATTATGCAATAGGACAGGTAAGAGAATAATATTATTTATTTAAGATATTTTTCAATTATTTTGAGTTCTTTTTTATCTGAGTTTATTTTTAATTTTTAATTTTTTGGTATATTTTATATTAAATATGAATAATTTTTTAAATTTATTTATTATCTTATTTTATTGTCTTTTTTGCTGTTATCGTAAAATTTATATATCTGAAAATATATATTAATTATTCCAAAATAGGTGGTAAAAATGACAAGAAGTTTATGGGATATTGAAAAAGAATTTGAAAGAATGAGAAGACAGATGAATTCTTTGATGAGTGGTTTTTTTAATGATTCATTCGATAGAAATATACCTCTTATAAGTTCATCAGGTAAAAATGAATTAGTTGATGTTTCATTTAAGTCACCACTAACTGATATATATGAGACTGAAAGGGAAGTTATTGCAAAAATTGAAGTGCCAGGTATAAAAAAAGAAGATATTAAACTTGAAGTGAAAAATGGTGTTTTGTCAGTTAAAGCTGAACAGAAACATGAAAAAGAAAACAAGGATGAAAAGAAAGGATATTACAGAATTGAAAGAAGTTATTTAGGTTATTCAAGAAGTTTTACACTTCCTGCTCAAATTGATGAGACTAAAGTTAAGGCAAAATGCAATGATGGAGTATTGGAAGTTCATATGCCTAAGAAAAAGGTTACTGAAAAGGATGGGATTAAATACATTGATATTGAATAATTGTTTTAATTATTACTTTTAATAATAACATTTATATAATTTTAGTTATTTCTTAAAATTGTAATGTCACAATACAAAATTATAGGTGTTAGTACAATTGGAGGAAATATAACCCATAATCCATTTAATAATGTTGCATGTAAAATTATTACATTTGAGAGATTGGGAAATAATTCTGATGAGTCAATTATTAGTTTAGTTTTTAGAAATCCTGAATATAATGATAATAGAGTATTTGGAAAAAATATAAGTTCTGGAATTGGTTATTATATATCGTTTAGAGTTCCGAATGAGGTTATATTTGAATTAGGAAGATATTATTATTTATATTATGATAAAGAAAATTTTCAAGGAGTATGCCTTGATGATAAAGGTAGTGGTGTAATAGGTGGAATTGAAACTAAACTTGGATATTTAGCAGATCCTCATGTTGTATAAAATTTTATTTGAGTTTTTTTTATCCAAAATTATTGCAAAATATTATAAATAATTTGAGTGCTTGTTTTTATTATGAAACAATGCCATATTCCTATTCTTAAATGTTTTGATGAATTGAAGTTTAATCTTGGAAGAAGAACTCTGCTTGATTTTTTAAAAGGAGATTTAAATTCTACTATTGAGAGGAATTCTCTTGATGAACTAGATTCATATGGCTCACTTTACATGATGGATAAAGATGATATAGGGAAGGCAATATCAATTCTTTTAAAGAAAGGTTATATTGAAACTTTTATGGTTAATGGTTCTTTTCAGGTTTTAAGAAGAACTGCAAAAGGCACTAAAGAGATTTTTGAGAGAAAGTTTGAAGTTGATTTATCTGGCTCTAAATCAAAGAAAATTATTTTTAATTTTGAGGAGGCAGAATTGTCTGGTTCTGAAAAACAAATTGTTACAGCTTTTAATTTTTTTTTGGAAAAGTTTAATGAAGAACAAAAAAAAGCAATTGTTGCTAATTCTAAGAATATACTATGTATTGCGGGAGCTGGTTCTGGAAAGACAACAGTACTTACTAAAAGAATTGAGTTTTTGACAAAATTTAGAGGAGTTAAATCTAAAGATATTCTTGCAATCACTTTTACTAAAAAAGCAAAAGAGGAGATGGCTGGAAGACTTAAGGAATTGGGAGTTATTGGATGTCATGTAGAAACATTTAATTCTTTTTGCGAGAAAATTTTAAAGAGAAAAGGTAATTTGATTTATGAAAATGAGGTTAGAGTTGCTAGTTTTTCTGATAAAATTAGGCTTGTTAATAATTCTTTAAAAAGACTTGGAGTGCCACTTGATACAATTGCTGATGATTATTTTAATAAAAGACAATTGAGAGAGAAGTCAAAAGATGAGCTTTTTTTTATTTTTGTAAATGATGTTTTTAGTATTGTTGATTTTTACAAGAATAAGGAAGAGAATTTTAAAGAATTTTATTTACTTGAAAAGAATTCAGTTAAAAAGAGAGTTGCTAAAGTTGTTTATGATGTTGCAGTTGATGTTTCAAAGAGTTTAAGAAGAAGTAGTTTAAGAGATTTTACTGACCAAATTATTGATACTTTAAGATTGTTTAGAAAATGTCCTGATGAAATATTAAAGTTTAAACATGTTCTAGTAGATGAGTTTCAGGATGTTAATTTAGTCCAGAATGAACTTTTAAAAACTTTGAATTCTGAGAATTTATTTGCTGTTGGAGACCCTAGACAGGCAATTTATGGATGGAGGGGAAGTGATATAAGTTTTATTCTTAATTTTCCTAAAAATTTTGAAGGTACAGAAGTTGTAATACTCAAAAAAAATTATCGTTCTTGTAAACAAATTGTTGATGTTTCTAATATTGCAGCTGAGTCTATGAGACTTCCTGATTTAATAAGTTCTAAAGAAGATGATAATGAAAAGCATTTATTTTTAGTAGAACAGCAAAGTGAGATGATGGAAAAAGTTTTTGTTGCTGAGGCTATAAAGAATTCAAAGAATAAAAGAAATGAAATATTTGTTCTTGCAAGGACTAATAGGATTTTAGAGAACTTTGCAGATTATTTTACAACACAAGGGATTAAATTTGCAATAAAATCTGAGGAGGAGTATAAAACTGCTGAACCTAAAGAAGATGAGATTGTTCTTGCAACTGTTCATTCAATAAAAGGAATGGAGGCTAATGAGGTTTATATTGTATCTGCTAATACATTGTCATTTCCAAATAAGGTTCAGGATAATTTTGTTTTTTCTCTTGTAAAAGATGGTGAGGAGTATGATAAGGTATCTGAGGAGCTTAGGCTATTTTATGTGGCATTATCTAGGGCTAGAGAGAAATTAGTTATTTCTTATACTGGTAATTTGTCAAAGTTTGTTAGTGATAAGATGCTAAGTATGTTTAATGTTACTAATAAAAATAAATCTTTATTTGAGTATGGAAGTGATATTAAAAGAAGTTCTCTTGATTCAAATAATTCTGGAGTTTTGAAAATGATGCTAAAAGATTGGAGGAGTGAGAAAGCTGATGCGTATGGGCTTCCAGTTTATATGGTTGTATCTAATAAGGCAATTGATGAAATTTCGTCTAGAAAGCCTATGTCAAAGGATGAGTTATTACAAATTAATGGCCTTGGTGAGATGAAAGTTGCAAAATATGGAGATGAGATTATAAGAATTGTTAGTGGGGGTTGAGTAGTTTTTCTTAAGGATTTATATATATATTTTTATGTGCTTTTTCCTCTGAGTCTTGCAATTCTCTCTTCAATTGGAGGGTGTGTTGCAAATAGTGAAAATGCTTTTTTTCTAAAGGGAGTTGATATGAATAGATGGGCTGTTGCTTTATTTGCTTTATCAACTAGAGGGTCTGGGTCGTTTTTTATTTTTTCAAGTGCTGATGCTAAACCTTCAGGGTATCTTGTAAGTAGAGCTCCTGATGAGTCTGCAAGATATTCTCTTTTTCTTGACATTTCAAATTTAAATAGAGTTGCAAAGAAAACCCCTATTACTGAAAATAATATCCATAAGACAAGAAATATACCTTTAGATTTGTTTCTAGAACTTGAATGTATCATTATATAATAACATGCTGTACCTACAAGAGTAAATACTCCTATTAGGCCAGCAATATAGAGCATCAGTTTTATATCCTCGTTTTTAATATGAGACATTTCATGAGCTAGTACTCCTTCAATTTCCTGTCTGTTTAGTTTTTCTAAAAGGCCTGTTGTTACAACAATGTAGGATTTTTCTGGTTTAAAACCTGTTGCGTATGCATTAAGAGCGGTATCTTTAATTACGAAGCATTTAGGAGGGGTTCTCATTCCTGCTGCAAGAGATAGAGCTTCTGTTGTGTGATATAGGAAAGGGTAGTCTTTTCTTGAGGCTTGTGTAGCACCTGTGACAGTTAAAATCATATTATCTCCGTTTTTAAGAAAATAGAATATATATATTCCAACTCCTATCATAACTATTAAATAAAATACTAAGAATGAACTATAGTCATTATCTAATATTGAATTTATGTTAAATAATGCAGTTGCTATTCCAAATAATATAGCACAAAATATTGTAAATAATATTAATACAAAAAATGATTTCTTTTTATTTCTTTTAACTTCATCATGTAGGTTAAGAGCCATTTTATACAATTAATGTTTAAAACAAAATTTATAATATTTTAGATATTACTGTTTAGTAACAATGTCATTAACTTCAATGCTTGAACGAACAATTAATGAAAGTTCTGAGTCTGCAATAATAATTCCTGATACTTCTGTAATGATTGGGCCTTTTGTTTCATCATTTAATAGAAAGAATATGCTATTGTTAAATGATGTATTAAATTTTTACCATTATTTTCTTCCAGATATGCTTTCAAGAAGGCAGATTGTAGCACATCCAAAAGTTATTGATGAGTTTAGAAATAGGATTGAAAGGGAAAGTATTATTACTAATAAACCATTTTTTAGATATTTTGGGAGAGAAGTTATTGAGACTTTATATGATTTCTTAGATTGGATGGGCAGTTATGAAAAAAGTGAAGAATTTTATAAATCAATTGACAATGAATATTATGAATTATTAATGGAAAATGCATTAGAACAAAATAAGAAAAGAAAGAAGAATAATAAAATTGGGTCATATGTAGATTTGTCACAAGTTTGTTTTGGATTAAGCTTAGCAAGAGAATGTTCTACATCAGATATAATAGGAATATCATTTGATTCTGATTTATATCATATTTCTCAAAGATTGAAAAGATTAGAGCATATTGGTATAACAAATTCAAATTATTATATGCATCATATATGTAGAGGTAAATCGGGAAATATTTACTCTAAAGTTGTATCTATTTAGAATTTATTTTTTTAAATTAATATTTTTAGAGTTATAAAAATGAATTTTTTAAAACTCAACTTTTGGAACTTCTTTTTCTTTTTCTTCTATTTCAAATAAGTCTTTTTCTGTAAATTTGAACATTCCTGCTATAATGTTGTCAGGGAAACTTTCTCTTTTTGTGTTGTACTCCATTACCATGTCATTGTAATATTGTCTTGAAGCTGCAACTTTGTTTTCAGTTCCAACAAGTTCTTCTTGAAGTTGCATGAAATTTTCGTTTGCTTTTAGTTCTGGATAGTTTTCACTTACAGCAAATAAAGATTTTAGAGCTCCTGTTAGCATATTGTCTGCTTCTGCAGCAGCTTTTGGATTTTCTGCATTCATAAGTGCCGAACGAGCTTTTGTTACATTTTCAAGAACTTCTTTTTCGTGCTTTGCATATCCTTTTACAGTACTAATTAAGTTTGGGATTAAGTCAGTTCTTCTTTTTAATTGCACATCAATTTGAGACCAAGCATTTTCTACTTGATTTTTCAATCTTACAAATGCATTGTAGATTGCTATTATTGCAATAAGAAATATTGCTACAACTGCGATGATTATCCATATTGTCCAGTTCATAGTTATATTTTATTTTAATTATTTATAAATGTATCATATTTTAGGCTTCATCCGAAGTAGTTTTATAAAGTCTGGAAATTATAATTTATTATGATT
>CAYLKB010000036.1:0-13330 GCA_964384165.1 uncultured Methanosarcinales archaeon | reverse complement strand
ATTCTACATAGGAGTTTCTAAGTTTTAAATATCGGAGTTTTTTGGGCTCAGGTCATCTTTTATAAAAGAATCATATAAGTTTTAATAGATGTAAAATAAATGAGGAGAGTGTTTTGGTAGGACTTAGATATAAAAAAACAGATTTACATGTCCATACACCAGCGTCAGCTTGTTTTTACAAAGAAGATCAAGGAATAACACCGGAAGAATTTGTTGATCATGCAATAGCTCAAGGAATTGAGGTCATGGCAATTACTGATCATAACTCAGGAGAATGGATTGATAAAATCAAAGAAGCGACGATAGGAAAAGATATAACTATTTTTCCTGGTGTTGAAATTTCTGTTGATGATGGTTTTCATATTATTGGTATTTTTGATATCGATAAAGATTCAAACCACGTTAATAATCTTTTATTGTCTGGGTTAGGATATAAGTTAGAAGAGTTAGGTTCTGATATTGGAAAAAAAGATGCATTTACTGTTATTAATAAAATAATAGAATTTGAAGGGATTCCTGTAATAGCACATATTGATGGAAGTGTTGGTCCTTTTGAGAAGTTAAGTAAACAATCAAGAAAATTAAAATCACTACTTGATAGTAAACAATATATTGCTGTAGAAACTAAAATTGGTCTTTTACCTGATTTGTTTAAAGAAAACCAAATAAAAAGAGAACCTGTTTGTTATAAAGCTTCAGATAATCCTGCACCAGAAAATTATAAAAAACATTCTCACAGAGGTCTTGGCAAAAAATATACTTATTTTAAATTTGATAAACAAACTAATTTGGATAGCTTAAAGCAATGTTTTATAGACCCCGAAGTAAGAATAAATTTAAATGAAGTTATTGAAAAAAATAATCATCCTTTCATAAAAGGAATATCTGTGTCTGGTGGTTTTTTGAATTCTCAAAAGGCATTTTTTCATACGGGGTTAAATTCTATTATTGGGGGAAAAGGAACAGGGAAATCATTATTATTTGAATATATAAGGTTTGCATTATCAAGTAATTCTTATTTTGATTCAATTAAACAAGATAGCCTTAGCAAAATTGGAAAACAATTAAAAGATGGTGGAGAAATAAAATTAATCGTATCGATAGGAAATGAAGATTATCAAATAATCAAAAAACTTGAAAAAGTACATTTGGATAAACATAAAAAAGTCGTTTATATAGATGATTCAACTGAATGTATAAATTTATCAAATAATGAACCTTTTACTGGGGATATAAAGACAATTTTTCCTTTACTAGCCTATAGTCAAACTGAAATTTTATCTATTACTGAAGATGATAATGCAATATTAGAACTACTTGATCAATTTATCGATTTTTCTGAATTAAATTCTAATCTTGATATTTTAAAAGGTGAACTAGAAGACATTAATTCAAAATTTGTTGAAGCTCATAATGCAAAAAAATCAAAAATAGCGTTAGAAAAAAATTTAGAAACAAAAAAAGAAGAATTAAAAATAATTAAAAAGCAAATTGAAAGTTTAACATCAAAAGATTTTCAAGAAATCAAAAAACAAAAAGAACTTATTGAAAAACAAATAAAACAAACAGATCAAGTAAAAAAGCATTTGCAAAGTAAGTATATTCAAAAAATTATTGATTTAGAAAAAACATGGACAGATTCTGAAAAATCACATAAAGATTTAAATGAACAAATTCAAAACGAAATCTTAAATTTTGAAAATGAAGTGATTAATAAATTTCAAAAATTAAATACAGAAATTACTGCAAAATATACAAAATTAATTAAAACTTTATCTGACGAAGAAGAAAAACTTTTAAAAGAACAAACTTTAATAAAAGCAAAATATGAGAAATTAGAAGAAAATACAAAACAAATGAAAGATTTTGAAGCTAAAGAGAAAGCCTCTATACAAGTTAGGGATAATCTACAAAGTTCTTTGACTTTGGTAACTACTGAAGCACAAAATTATGAAAGTTATAAAAAAATACGAGATGAAAAAAGAAAAAATTTATATAAATTGCATAAAGAAAATTTTCAAAAAAGAAATGACCTGTATAAAGAAATTACAAAAATATCAAATACAAAATTAAAACTAAATCTTGAACAGGCCGTTAATAAAGATGACTTTATTGAAAAATTAATCAATTTACTTCAAGGTAGTAATATAAGAAAAGAATTCATTTTAAAAGTATTACAAAAACTGACAATTGCTGACTTTATAAATTTTATATTAGAAAAAAATGTACATGCTTTAAATGACATCAGTGCAGGAGAAACAGCAGATAAATTAATTAATTACATTTGGGATGAAAATAAAATTAAAGATTTATTAAATTTAGAACACAATTATTTCCCTATAGATAAGCCAAAAATTGAATATAATAAAAGTAAAAAAGGTAAAAAATATGCTGATTTAAGTGAGTTATCAGTTGGACAAAAATGCAATGCTTTGTTAATAATTGCTTTGTTAAAAGGCGAAAAACCGGTAATTATAGATCAACCAGAAGATGCTCTAGATATTACATCCGTTTGGGAGGATGTTTCGCAAAATTTAAGGAAAAATAAAAATAATAGACAATTCATACTTACAACACATAACAATTGTGTTGCGGTTGCTTCAGATACTGATAACTTTATTAATATTACAGCATCTGATAGTAATGGATATATTTCACAATCAGGAGGTGTAGAGTCTTCAATTGATGAAATAATAAAACATTTAGAAGGTGGAATTGATTCATATAAATTAAGAAATCAAAAATATTTATTCAAATAAAGGGAATAATTATTATGAATGAAACTATACAAGAATTTATAAAATTAGCTCAAGATAGAAAACAACGTAGAGACGATTCTGCAAGACAGTTCTATAAGGATAATAAAACCTCAATAATTGATTATTTTGAATCTTTAAAGATAGAAGATTATGGAAATGTTATAAATATAGCTTTTCCAGAAAACAACTATTCAGATCAGGATTTTTATAATTTCCTTAATGACATACACTCAGGAACAGGACGTGATAAAGATGTTTTAAAATATTTAGGAACATTATGGGCTTTTGAATTTAAAAGAAAATCTCAAATAGAAGACCAAAAACAATTTTTAAATCAATTTATTGAATCAGTATGGTTTTGGAGTTGTTTGAGATTTCTTGATTATTTTCTTTTAAACATAACAGTGAATCTTGATTTATTTTACCTTATTTTTAATTCAATCTTGGAAAAAATCAAAAACGACCTTGCACAAGGAGAATTCTTTAGAGCGATAGAAGTTTACTCAAGAGAAAAAATTGACGACGCATTATTATTACTTGAAAAATATTTGCATAATGATTTGCCTGATTTATATTTAGCAATGCCTTCTACTATTATTGGTTCTATACGTAGCATAGATAGGAGCAAAATTGAAAATATTGAAAAAGAACTTCTAAATAATAGTAGATTTGCAATTAGAAGTTCGATATATAGATCTTGGATTTCAACAAACAGATATAAAAAATTAAATGATAATGAAGCTATTGAACTTTTAAATTTTATTAAAGATGTTGAAAGCAAGTTTGAAAATAACATTGAAGACGCTTTTAGATTAATCGATGCTTCATTTTTAAATAGTAATAATATTAATGATAGGAATGTTTTAATTTATATTGATTGGTTAAAATTAAATGCATCAAATGAAATAAGTCCAAGTGCAAAATATTCCTTAATAGGAATTTTAGATGACGTCATAGAATTTTCTGACAAATATATTACGATTAGCAATGAATTATTATATCAAATCTCACCTATATCGTCAGAATATGTTGGAATTTGGAATAAAATTGATTTTTATTTATATCGATTACTTCAAAAAAATCAAGAGATATTCAATCAATGCTTTAAAAATTTAATTATTTATAATGAAGAAGCATTCAACTCAATTGATAAGAGCAGTAAGATTAAATTCGGTTCAACTTTTCATGAATTAAAAAATTATGATAATAATAAACTTATAACCGAATTATTTTTTTCAGGAAATAAAATCCAACGAATTGTAGGTAAATTTTTATTTGATGAATTAGAAATTAAGAATTTTGATTCAGAAATTTTAAATACTTATCCAGATATAGCATTTGAAAGGGCTTTATTAGAGGTTATTGCAAAACCTTCTATTGGAGAATTTACTGGTAATTTTTATAGAGCTATTGAAAGAAAAATTTTAACATTAAATGATAATTTAAAAAATTTATATCGAAATGAAATGATATTTCAAGCAATAAATTATCCCGGAAATTGTTTAGATATTTGGAAAAAAACTGAGGATAAAACAAATTTTCTTGCTGATATTATAGAAAAAGCCGAAAAATATTTGGATAAAAGAAAAGATATCGCTAATTCTTCAATAAACAGCTTTTCATTCCCAGGTATTGAAATTGCAATAAAAAAAGGGCAACGAAAAATTAATAAAGAAATTAAAGAAGGAATGCAAGAACAGTCTGTTTTTTTATCTATAATAGGGCCTCCAGTTATAGCCATTTATGGGGATAAAAATTCTTTCTTGAAAAATAATAAAATTGAAGAAGTTCATAATTTTTCTGAATTTGGACATTCGATAGAAATTCCTATTATAGAGCTATTAGATCCTGAAGGAATGAAAATTAAAAGACTTAATGCTCTTATGAAATTAGCTCAAATGGAGGAATAATTGTGTATTATTTAAATCCATTAGAAAGCAAAATTACTTTATGGCATTGGCTGAAAAATTTAAAAGAACGGGATGAATTAGAATTATTGATAGAACATTATGTTAATTTTGTTTTAAATTATAAAATATTACATAGCCCAAGCCGAGGAAGATTTGGGGAACAAGGTAAAGATATAGTTGCAGAAATCAACTCTGAAACCCAAGAATTTTGCTCTTATGTAGTAAAACAAGGAAATTTAAACAAAAATCTTGAGGGTACATATGGAATATTAAAACAACTAGAAGAAGCTATTTTTATAGAATTGAAAGATCCCAAATATCATAATAAAAAAAGAACAGCGGTCGTTGTATATAATGGGGTAGATGGTAATAGATCGGCTGATAATAAATATGTTGAAAAGAAAACTTGGATTGAAGGACAGTCGCATCAATTATTATGTTCTCCGATTGAAAAATGGGATTTAGCTGAATTAACTGATCGCATATTAAAAGACAAGAAAACTATTGAAAAAGTATATGATTTTACAAGATACAACGAAAAAATAGATGCTGTAATCGGAATAGTTGATACATATAAAGAATTAAGCGTTGAAACTGATACTTTTGATTTAACTCTAATAAGAGAAAAAATGGATTTCAAAATAAAAGATGCAGAAGACCAATTTGGAGAATTACCAACTTTAAGAAAGATGGGAAACAATGAATAAAACAAGATTTATTGAAAATTATATAACTAGCCTAAATGAAAGAACTCGCAAAGAAACTTCAGGTATAAAAGTTGGCTTTGACTGGATAATTAGTAATTTAGCAATCGCAAAAGGATATATCTCTGTGAGAAGACCTTTTTATATAAAACCAGATGATGAAACTGCAACAACAAAAACTGAAGCTGAGTTTGGAGTGGATTTTAGTTTTTATAATCCAGAAGATAAAGAATTAATTATATTTACGTTAAAAGATGAAGAATTAAATAACAAAAATTGGTGTAAAAATAAATTTGATTCTGATATTAGAATGGCAGCAGCCCCTAAATTAGATAATATAGATTGGGATATAAACTCAGTAAAGGTAATACTCGCATATAATAAAGATGATGATAATACTGGTATTCAGTTATTTGAAAATTTAACAAAAACTCTTGGAAATACAATTTACGATAATATTTCATTAAATTTTGACAGATGGAATATAGGACGGATAACTGCAGAGGTTGAACAGTATTTATTAAATCCTGATTTACTTCCACAACATTTAACAGGGTTATTTGAATATATATGCTCTCAATTTAAGGATTTTGATTACGGAACTAATGAATGGGAACAACAACTTATTCCTAACTGGAAACGTTTTTTAAAACAAATACTAGAAGAACCTTTAGATATAAAAAAATTAAGGCTTATTGCTGTAGTTTTAATTATTTTACAAAATTACAAACAGGATAAACCAAATGCTAAAATTGGGTGGATTGACCTTGTTGAATGGGCAGTTATTGAACTTTGGAATAATTACAAAAATTTAAAAGATAATATTGAAAAAACAGCAGTAATTGATTTATGGAGCTCTTTATATATTGGAGAGTTAGAACAATATTTTAATGAGCAATATGAAACATTAACTTCCGAAAACAGTTTTAACCAAGTTGATAGGAGATATCATAATCTGGCTTCAATTATAAATGCGAATTCTTCCCTTTGGCATTTAGGGCGATTAGGTATTTTAAACATTTCTCCTCAGGAATTTTTGCTCCAATCAGATGAAAATATTGGTGTGTTTAAGGAATGGGTAACTAAATGGTCTAATTTAACAATAAAATTTTTAAGAAATAATTCTTCATCTGCATTCAGACCATTAATAGACTTACATCATATTGAACTTTTTTTAACATGGCTAACTTTATGGCAATCAGGCAATGAAGATGAAATTTTTATGTGGTTATCTGAATTGGAAAATCGTTTAATGATAAGAAGAGCTAGTCCTGAATCGACAATTCCTTTTATAGAGGCTGGCAATAATTTAGAATTAGTTGCTGAATATATGGCATCTAATGAAAAACCTGTAGAATATGTGGATTCTTCCTCATATTTATTATTAATGATATTAGAATTATGTTTTACGATAACAAATGAAGAACAAAGAAATGAACTACTAAATCGTTATATGAATAGAGTCATTAATGGCAAGTTTTATGATAATGATGAAAATAAAGATTCAACTAAAATAAACCTGCTTGGATGGGTTCCACCTGAAAACTGGTCTGAAAAAATTTTAAATGGTCGTGTTTATGAAGGTATAAGTGTATCCACTCATAATTTCAACAACATTGAAGCTAAAGAAAAAAACCTTATGCAAAATATAGAAGAGTTTGTAAAAAATACTAGAGAAAAAGATTGTTTTACTGTTAATCTTGCAATTCCAAGTTCAATCTATATCTTAGCTTGTATAAAAAACAAATCTCCTTTGCCATCAGAATTTTGGAGAGCACAAATTTGGGGACCTCCAGAGGAATAGTTTTTCGGATTTGACTCAAAATCCCTGATAAATCGTCTCACTTTGGGTGATAATTTACAGCAGTGCTTGTAGGTTTTCTGGACTGGAAATCAGGTGGTCTTGCTGGATTTGAAATTATGCTTCAAGAGGATACACAGTGTATTGCAAGTGCTCTGCGAAATTCGATTTTAAACATCGGAAAGATTCCTGAAATAGTTTATCAGGATAACGGAAAAGCATTTAGAGCAAAGTTTTTCACAGGCGATAAAGATTTTGAGGAATTGGGCTTTGTAGGTGTATATGGTAAGCTGGGAATAAAGCCCGTGTTTGCATCTCCGTATAATGCACGGGCAAAGGTTATCGAGAGGTTTTTCTTAGAATTCCAGGAGTCATTTGAAAAGCTGCTTCCCAGCTATATTGGCTCATCAATCGAAAACAAACCTGCCTATATGAAAAGGAATGAGGAACTGCATAAAGAAATCCACTCAGGTTATGTTCCTACCATAGAAGAAGCAATCCGGCTGATTAACTGCTGGCTGGATTATAAACACTCTCTTCCCTGTCCTAATGTTAAAGGTAAATCAATAGCTGAGGTTCTTGCAACAATTGAAAAGCAAAATATTAATGAGCAGGAACTGGATGACCTGATGATGGCGCAGGAAGTTAAAACCATACACCGCAACGGGATCAGGTTTTTAAAGAGCGATTACTATGACGATACGCTCTATGGCATACGGGATAAGGCAATAATTAAATATAGTTTGTTCGACCTTACTTCAATAAAGGTTTATTCAATGCAGGGAGAGTTTTTATGCAAAGCTCAGAGGGTCACAAGTACCCATCCGATGGCAGTGCATTTGGGAGATATAAAAGACGTACAGGATTACAAGGAGAAAATAGTTAAACAAAGAAAATTGCGAAATAAAACAATAAAGGCGGTTCGGCAATTTTTATCTGTAGAAGATATTGAAAAACTGGAGGTATTAGTGAGCGAGGATGATGTAAAACCGAAAGAGAGAGAAGTTATGCCGGCAAAGGTTAAGGTGATTGCAGAAAAACCCCTGACCCGACCTGTGTTTAAATCTAAATACGAAAGATATGAGTGGCACCTTAAAAACGGCTGCCACTGTCAGGAAGAAAGACGCTGGTTTGAAAATTACAAGAAATCAAAGGAGTACAAACAAATATATGGAGAAAATTAGACTATGAAAAAAGTTTTTGCCAGAACACAAAATGTGAAAAATTTTATAAACCTTATGAATAACCTGCAAAACAGGGCAGAAGGAGTGCCTGGGATGGCTCTTGTTTATGGCGAGCCTGGGCTTGGTAAAACTCAGGCAATGCTGTGGTGGGCAGCACAAAATGATGCAATATTTGTTAGAAGCACGAATTTAATGTCCGGCAGGTGGTTTTTAGAAGAACTAGCCGAAGAACTTGGTGAAGTGCCATATTATAAATCGTCTGACTTGTTCAGGCAGTGTATCCGGCAGCTAAAAGATGAACCACGAGTTATAATAGTTGATGAGATAGATTACTTAGCCTCGGACTCACATATAATCGAAACAATCAGGGACATTCACGATAAAACGAATGTCCCTGTTGTCTTAGTAGGGATGTCTATGGCTGATAAAAAATTAATGCGCTATCGACACCTGTATGACAGAATTTCAGAAAAATTAAAATTTGAACTGTTTACCTTCAGTGATATAAAGGCAATTATTGAGCAGCTTTGCGAAGTAGAACTTACAGAATGTGCTATCACACATATTTACAACCACACCAATAGGTTCAGACAAATTGTAAAAGTTATTAACCGGGCGGAAGGGATAGCTGAAGCAAACGGGATAAGTGTAGTTGATGAAATAACCTTAAAGGAGTTCATAGCTGATGATACACCAGAAACTGATAAAGCTGGCAAAAAGACTAAATAAATTTGACCTTGATGATTTTATTATGACTTCAGGTGAACCGGAAGAGGTAGTTATTTCTTATCTTGAGCAGTTTATAACAGAGGGCAATATCAGAAAAATATCTGAAAATACCTATTTATATCTGGATAAAATAGAAACAAAATCTTTTAAAAAACTGCCTGATACAGTTAAAAATATTGAAATAAGGCCAAGAGAGCTTATTAAAATTGAGGAATTGATTGACCCTGTAGGTGAAAAATCAGATTATGACGAATATATGAGAGTGCCGGAGCATTCTAAAAAACAGGGGTATAAATACCTGTTGGTGTTACATCTTTCAAAAAAGTTATACGGAGAAAAGCTCAGGCGTTTTGTTAAAAAATGGAATAGTATTTATCCGGATATGAAAACATCCTATGCTTCAGTTTTGAGAGCAAGAAAAATTGCAGCTAATGATGGCAAAGCTACTCTTTTGAGGAAATATGGCCTAAATAATGGGGGTAAATATAGACTAAATGAAGATTTATACTCAAGATTTCTCCAGATTTATCTGTCGCCGGAAGCTCCAAGACTTACAGATGCGGTTAATAAATTAAAAAATGAAGTCCTAGCTGAGAATCCTGAATATCCGAACTTTCCTACATTAGGAATTTTTTCAAGGAAGGTAAAAAAAGACTTTACAGAAAAAGAAATAAATAATTTCAGAAATGTAAAAGTTATAAAACAGGATAAAAAAGAAAAAAGCATTGATATTATGTTTAAAGAAGCTGCAGAATTATTCCTGAAAGGTTCATACTTAAAAAAGATAAAACCATCAACAGCCCAGTCATATGTGGGCTATGTGAAAAATTACCTTATTCAGTTTTTTGGAGATTATAATCTCTCAGAGATTAACGGGGAAATAATCGCTAAATTTAAGGAGGTAAGGCTGGAAGAAGGCTTATCTATGAGTAGTATTGAGAGTTATCTCGGCGCATTAAGGATAATCGTAAAGACCTACTATCCTGAAAATTCCCTAACTGATACTTATGGAATAGTCAGTAATAAAAATTACTATAAAGATATGCGGATACTTGATAAAACTGAAATTAAGCAGTTATTAGAAATAGCAAAAGAGTTTTTCCCTGACTTTTACCCGGTAGTTTTAACGGCATTAACAACAGGAATGACAAGAAGCGAGCTTTTAGCACTTACTGTTGATTGTATAGATTTTGAAAAACAGGTTATAAAGGTTGAAAAAAGTGTCTATAAAGGACAAATTGTAAAACATCGAAATAAATACCAGGCACGAGATGTCTATGCACCTCAAGAACTTTTCAAGGTATTAAAAAACAACATTAAAGTCAGTGATGAATTTGTATTCCTAAATACTGACGGGAAAATTCAGGATCCGGATAATATGATTAAAAGACGGTTTAATCCACTGATTGCAAAAGCCGGAATTAAACCGGTAAGATTTATTGACCTGAGAGATACTTATGCAGCTTTATTACTAGAGAAAAATTTTCCTTTAACCTACGTCCAACAACAGCTTGGGCATAGTTCTGTTAATGTAACAGCAGAGAGGTATAAAAACCTGATTCCTGATGTTAAAATAAAATCTCTGGAAATAATTTAGGTTAGTATGAATAATTTTTTAAAACTCATAGGCTCAATATTTGTCTGCTTCCTGCCGGGAATAGTCGGCGGGTATTTTACAGCGAATAATCTTTACCCTTGGTATGACACGCTGGTAAAGCCGTCATTCAATCCGCCAAGCTGGGTGTTTTCCCCTGTGTGGACAACGCTTTATACATTGATGGGAATATCCCTGTTTCTCGTAATAAAATCGGAGGATTCGCCGGATAAAAGGCAGGGATTAGTATTTTTTGCAGTTCAACTTGTACTGAATGGCTTGTGGTCAATAGTTTTTTTTGGAATGCACCAGATTTTATGGGCTTTTGTAGTAATTATTCTTTTGATAATATTTATAATTCTTTCAATACTTAAATTCTACAAAATATCAAAGTCTGCAGCTTATTTACTAGTTCCATATCTATTATGGGTAGGATTTGCAACGATTTTAAACTTTTCCCTATATCAGCTTAACCCCTGAACCCGCATTAATTGTATAACTAACGCTTAATAACGGCATTTTATTTAGTTATATCAAGTTATTACACCCAAATATTAATCCAGAGGTCAATGTTTTTGTTTTTAAAATAATATAATATATAAATATAGGAGGCAGAAAAAATAAAACAGCAAGGATTGTAAATAAGGTCGAAAGGATTAACACAATCTTTCTTAAATTTTCAGCCAATAATTTCTTTGTTTAAAAGGGAGCCTGGGTTTTCTCAGGATGATTTAGGCTTCATTTTATATATAGTTACAACTTAATAACTAAAACAAAGGAGTAACCGGCATGAAAACATGGGAAAGTAACTTAACAATAGATGATTTACCTAATGAAGACATTAGAATTATAGCGGATTTTTATGGAATAGAATTTGCATTAAAACTGCTGAATGATTTATCCGGTGTAATAATAAATATTCCAAGCTGTGCATTAAAGAAAATCAGAAATAACTATATTTGCAGAAATTATGACGGAACTAAAAAAAGCTGTATGTCGCTGGCTTTGGAGTGCGGAGTAACAGAAGCATATATCAAAAGAATTGTATGGCTTAACAAAAACAGGAAGACAGATTCCGGCGAAGATGATGAAAAACTTGTTGGCTAAAGCAAAAATTAATCTCCAAATAATCATATAGTAAGGCGGGAATGTTCCCGCCTTTTACGTTTTTGCAAAAATACAATTGATTTAATAGCTAATATAGTATATAATAAATAGCATAATATATAATATAATAACTATTAAATAGGATGAAAAAAACTTCAGTAATACCAATACCCGTTAATAAAGCACTAAAAACACTGGGTCAGAATATCAAAGAAGCCAGGATCAAAAGAAGGCTGACCCTGGAATTAATTGCCGAGCGTGCGGGAATAAGCTATTTAACATTGAGGAGCGTTGAAAAAGGCACTCATACAGTCTCTATGGGTATATATGCAAAAGTGTTATTTGTTCTGGGATTACTAGATAATTTGTATGAGCTTGCTAACCCTGATAAAGACGAGGTCGGCAAGATTTTTGAAAGTGAAAACCTGCCGAAACGTGTCAGGTATAAAAAGAAAAAAGATGAATAATTATGGCTGATAAAAAAGTATATGTGTATATAAACCTGAATGGTGAAGATTTTCTTGTAGGCGAAATGTGGTCGCATTTTAACAAGAATAGGGAAACTTCAACATTTGAATATGCAGATGCCTGGCTTGCGAAAAAAGAAGTATTCTCATTACAGCCAAATCTGTTTTTAGGTAAGGGAAAACAGGCTGCAAGGCAGGGAATAAAAATTTTTGGAGCATTCGGGGATTCTGCGCCTGATACCTGGGGCAGGGTATTAATGAGAAGATACGAAGCAAAACTTGCCAAAAGGGAAAACAGACCCTCCAGAACTTTAAATGAAATTGATTATTTGCTTGGAGTTAATGACACAGCAAGGCAGGGAGCATTAAGGTTTAAAGAGGCGCTTGATGGGGATTTTCTGTCAGTTCCAAACATAATGCCTATTCCGCCTATGGTCAATTTGCCCAAATTACTTGCAGCTGCTGAAAATATTGAAAAAGATAATGAAAAGTTTGAGGATATAAAGCTCCTGCTTGCGCCGGGATCCTCTCTGGGCGGTGCCAGGCCTAAGGCCTCTGTTATTGATAAAGAAGGAAACCTTTGTATAGCAAAATTTCCTAAAAACAGTGACACGCATAATCTTGTTTTATGGGAGGCGGTTGCTCTTACGCTAGCAAAAAATGCAGGGTTGAATACTCAGGAGTGGGCTTTAGAGAAAATCAAGGGTAAAGACGTAATTATAATAAAAAGATTTGACAGAAGCGAAAAGCTAAGAATTCCGTTTTTATCAGCTATGAGTATGCTGGACGCTGTTGATAATGATGAAATACCTCACAGTTATATGGATATAGCGGATGTAATAAGGCTTAATGGCTCTAATCCTAAAGCAAACCTGCTTGAACTCTGGAAAAGAATGGCTTTTTCAATAATGATTTCCAATATTGATGACCATTTAAGAAACCACGGCTTTTTATATGAATCAGAAATGGGGTGGCGTCTATCCCCGCTTTATGATGTTAACCCGAACCCTCAAAACGCTGGAGTTTTAACGACATACATTTCGCAGGATGACAATTCTGCCGATATAGAGCTGGC
>CAYLKB010000035.1:6480-13459 GCA_964384165.1 uncultured Methanosarcinales archaeon | reverse complement strand
AAGGCAATAGTTATTATTTTAGAAGATTGAGTTGAGGACTTTTGTCCCACAGCCGATTTTGTTGTCACTAGAAGTTACAAACTAAAAAGCTTTTCTCATTATTTCAAGATATTTTGGATATAAATTCAAAATTCTTTTTACAGATTTAATTACAATTTGTTCATTTAACTTCATATAATCATTAGCCAATCTATTTCTAAAACCAGCAGTAGATGAAAATTTATCTAAAAAATCAACTGGAAATAAATTATATTTCTTTAATTTATCAAAACTTTCAAAATAAGTTAATGCTATCTCATTATGATTCTCTAAAAAATCTTGATTAATTTTAATAGCTGATTCTACTATTTCTTCTGCTTTTTTCTCCATAGCAGCTAATTGTATATCTCTATCTATTTCATCTTCCTCCATCTCATATTTTTTCAATATTATTTTTATCATATTAATATTCTCAGCTATATAATCAATTAGTTCATAATTTTTTTCTTTATCAGCCATTCTTTTCTTAATTATTTAATAATTTAATTTTTTTATCAATTATAATTGACCTTTTATCATAATACTTCTTAAAATCCACATAATCAAAAAATGCTTTATGTTTCATATCATGAAAATAACCTTTTCTAAATTCATAAAGAAGATATCCTTTTGAAAAAATTTCATTAATTAAGTATAAATTTTGGTCATGATTTAAATTGATTAAATCTATTTTTTCATTACTTAATATTCTCATAATATCATCAAATATATTAATATCTATATCATCATTAATTTTATCAAAAGTCTCAAATGCAAAATCATAATCACTATCACTCTTTTGACTCCCAATAGCTCTAGAACCAAATAAAACCAATAATTTCAAATTATAATTTACTGCAAGAACTTTAAATTTATTCGCTATAGCAGTTGTAAAAGGTTTAACCATATAATTTTAAAGATTTTATAATTTAAAAATCTTGGCAAAATTAATTAATGAAAATTGATAATAAAAATATCAAATACTTCAAAACAATATTTCATGTTTTAAATACTCAGACGACTTGTTCTCAAGTATTCTTTTATACAAATCAACATTATCATCCTTAACTTTTGCTGAAACAACTGTCTGTATTGAAAAAACCTTCAAAGCATGAGAAACTGACAAAGTCCCAACAGCACTATCCTTTCTTCCAGTAAATGGAAATGAATCAGGGCCTCTCTGACACTGTGAATTAAGATTAATTCTTGAAACCTGATTTATAAGAGAGTCTATTAAATAACCCGCCTTTTTATCATCTCTTGTAAATACAGAACATTGCTGACCATAATTAGAATTTGCTATATACTCCACAGGCTCATTTATATTCTTAAATTCAACAATAGGAACAATTGGACCAAATTGCTCTTCATTGTAAATCCTCATATTTGGCTTTACTCCAACTAATACTCTTGGAGAGAAAAACGTACCTTCATCATTAATATGTTTATTTGCAAGCATTGCGCCTTTCTCAATTGCATCTTTTACAAGTAAATTATAATTGCCAATATTTCCTTCAATAATTGGAGTTATAAAAGAATTATCAAATGGCAACCCCTTTGATAAAGTATCTACTTTTCTAACAAATCGCCTTATGAACAAATCTGAAATACTCTCTTCAACAAATAGTATCTTAAGTGCTGTGCATCTTTGACCATTAAAGGATAAACTCCCAAGAACGCACTCATCAATAGCTTTATCTATATCAGCATCAGATAATACAATGCCTGCATTCTTAGCTTCAAGTCCAAGCACTAACTTAAGCCTATTAGGTTTTGGATGATATCTCTGAATAATATTTGCTACTTTGCTTGAACCTATAAATGCCAAAACACTAACCTTTCCCGACTCCATAATAGGTTTAACAACTCTTTGGCCTTCCCCATATACTACATTAAAAACTCCCTTTGGGAAAACCTTAGCAAAAATCTTAATAATTGGAGTATGTAGCAACACTCCAGCTTTTGGAGGTTTAAAAATAACTGTATTTCCCATAATCATTGCAGGAATTAAAGTTGTAAAAGACTCATTAAGGGGATAATTATAAGGTCCCATTGACAAAACAACTCCCAATGGCGACCGTTTTATTTGACCTAAAACTCCATCTCTTTCAACTAAATCATTAGCAAAAGTAACTCTCTGTTTTAATGCATCAATAGTGTTATTAATGTAATCTATTGTTCTATCAAATTCCTTACATGAATCATCATAATTCTTACCAATCTCCCACATTAAAAGATTGACTACTTCATCTCTTACTTTAAGTAATTCATCCACAAACTTTATAAAATACTCAATTCTTTTAGCAAAACTCAATGTAGGCCAAAAACCTCTTCCCAAATTATAAGCATTAAAAGCCTCATTTGCAACATCAAGTGAGGTTTTCTCATCCATAAGCGGATAACTTCCAATTTTATATTTAATATTCCTTAGTAATTTCTTATCATAAATCATAACAGGAGAATAAACATCAAAAAAATCCCCCTTCCAAGCTTTAAGTTTACCATCACATATATAAAATTTAGCAATATAATTCTCATTCACAAAAAAATTTTTGCCAATATTATCTTTTGTAGTAAAAACCATACAATAAAAATATCATCATAATTTATAAAAACTCATTATTAATATTAAGTGAAGAATAAAATGTTTCATAAAGAATTTGTAATCTTAAATATTTTATAAATTAAACTATATTGAACCCTTCTCAATCTCATCATTAGTCATTTTCCTTCTTATAACACAGTATTCACTCCTTATTTCAAAAGGAACTTCTAATAAAACATTAAAATCAAGCCCGCCAGAAACTGCTTCAAGCTCTTTATTGTTCCCACTGTTAACAGGTTTTAAAATTTTCTCAACTTTATATTCCTTTATATCAATCGGAAAAGGCATAACAAACTCCAAAACATCCCCCAATTTAAAATGACCTCTTGTCTCAACCTCAATTATTGAACTATTTTCAGAACTCTCTCTCACATTTCTAACAATTCCTACAAATAAATGTGTTTGATGTGATGTTTTTTTTTCATAATCCTGAGCATTCTCTTTTGGATTTCCCTCTAAAAAACCAGGCATAAATCCCCTATTTGATGTTGTATTAAGCTCATTTATAGCCCAATTTATATCAACTTCCCTTCCTGCCATTATATCATCAAAAACTTTTCTATATGTCCTTGCAACAATTGCAGCATAATAAACAGACTTTGTTCTTCCCTCTACTTTAAAAGAACAAACACCTGCATCAAGCAATTTTTCATTATGTTCAACCATGCAATTATCTCTAGCATTAAAAATATAAGTCCCATTCTCATCTTCATCCACTTCATAAAGTTCCCCCTTTCTTAATTGTTCTTCTACAAAATAACTACCCTTTGACAATTGTTTATATTGGCTTCTATCCTGAAGAGGCTCAAGATAATTAGGATTATCAGATTTGTAAACTTTATATTTAAACCTACATGCATTATTGCAAACTCCCTGATTTGAATCCCTATAATTAAAATAATTTGAAAGCAAACATCTTCCAGAATATGCCATACAATTAGAACCATGAATAAAAAACTCAAGTTCAATCTCAGGAACCATTTTATGAATTAAAACAACTTCTGGATAAGTAAGTTCTCTTGCTAGAACAATTCTTGTAATACCTTGTTTCTTCCAAAACTTGGCGCTCATCCAATTAACATTATTCTGCTGAACAGATAAATGAATCTCTGCAGATGGGAAATTCTCTCTTGTAAGGTCAATTAAACCAGGGTCTGCCATAATAAAAGCATCTGGTTTTATTTCTTCAACCATAACTTTCATATCTCGCAAAAACTGCTCATATTTAAATGAGTGAGGAAAAATATTTACTGCCAAATATACCTTAACACCTCTTTCATGAGCATATGGTACTAATTTCTTCAAGTCATCAAGACTCATATTACTCTTACCCCTTAATGTAAACATGGGAATTCCGCAATAAATTGCATTAGCACCAAAAGCTATTGCATATTTAGCCTTTTCCATATCTCCTGCAGGCATAAGCAGTTCAAAATTCTCCTTATTAATATTTTTTAAAAATTCTTTATCTAAAACCATAATATAATATCTCCCCGAGCTCCAGACTCAGTAAGTACACTTATATAGGATATTCCTATTGTAATAAAAGAATTTGATAATTATTTATAAAATCACTCCTAAAAAACACTACAAAACATTTAAAAATAATAATGATTAATCTTAATTTATGAGAAAAACTGAAATAAGAAAAGAAAAATTCAAACTTCTTCTTGAAAACAAACACTACAGAAGACTACATCTTTATCTTTATTTCATGAGCATTTTAGTTATTGTAATAATTTATTTTGCGCTCCTATTTATATTCTCAGACTCTCAAAACTACATATTAACAGGAGTTATCTCTATGCTTATAGGAACATATCTAGTATATCACAGAGATTCTATTGTAAAATGGGCAAGTAATAAAATTGAAGATAATAAAAGAAGAAAAATAAAAAAAGAAAACAAAGAAGGTTTAAAAAATGCAATAAAAAAAATAAAACCAAAAAAACCAAAAATTGACTTAAATTTAAAATCAACAACATCATTTAAAGAAAAACTTAAATTATTTAATGAAAAAAGAAATAAAAAACCAAAAAAAATGAATAAAAAAGAATACATTGAAATTAAATAAAAAATAAATATTTATAATCATAAGTTAATATTTATATCTTAATAATAACATCACTAACTAAAATTTTTTATTATAATACATTGTTCCAATAAAACTCTAAGCACTTCAAACTCACCAATTGAAAAATTCTTAGATACAACTCCTATCTTTATACTAAATGAAGTTTCAGACTTAGTGCACCATATTTGTGTTTTTTTTGTATCAAAGGAGTGAAAAAAAGAACACTTACCATTGTCCATCTTTAAAAGATGAATAATCTCACCTATCTCAATATCAGACATCTTCACTTTTTCCCATATCCATTGATTACTTTTTGCATTTAAAATACCCATATGAAAATAAATATCATTATCAGAATTAACTTGAATCTTTAGACAATTAATCTTTCCAAAAAAACTCTTATCTAATTTTAAGCTTCCAATTACAGAATTATTATTAAAGCTATTTTTCTCAATTATTCCCTTATTTGCTAAAGAATCAGCAATTTTATTCTCTTCTCTTGGAATCCAAACATATTTCACTTCTATATCTTTTTCAAAAGCTTTTGCCATATCATAAATAACTTTAATTTTCTTTGATTTAACCTCATACTTGCCCTGCATTTGTCTTACAAGCAATTGAGAATCAGAAAATATATTTACATATTTTGACCCAAGCACTTTCATTTTATCAAGAGCCCTCACAATTGCAATATATTCAGCCTCATTATTAGTTTTCTTTCCAAGATACTCACAATATCTAGCAACTTCCTCTTTTTTATCATCAAAAATAACATACCCCGCGCCCGCATCACCAGGATTTCCTTTAGATGCACCATCAGTAAAAGCTGTAAGTTTCATATATTAAAAACTAGAATAACTAATTATAAATATTTGCAATCTAATTTGCAGTGAAAAATAAATTTAATATCCTTAAGACCCCCACCCTAATATCTAAGCTTGAATAAATATTCACTTACTCAATATTATAATAAAATATTTTTGCTCTCCAATGAAAATTTCCTCAGAAAATTCATTTTTAAATTTATATTTCTGATAATATTTCTTTTGAACTTGCTTTTTAGAAATAAGACAAATCTTACTAGAACATACATACTCTACTTGATAAAAAAACTCTTTCATATAATCATCTTCTTCCACCTTTTCATGAAAAAGAGGCAAATAACAAAAAACATAATCAAACTGACCTTCTTTATATTTAACATCAATCCAGTCTAACTCAAATTTTGATAATTTAAACTTAACTCCAGCATATGCCATATTCTCTTTAAGCAACATGTAAACCTTACTTAAATCAACTACAGCCGTAACATCAATTAAACTTTTATCTTTTAAAAAATTAGACTTTGGAATATCAATAGGCAAATTAGAAATCTTTGATATACAACAATTTACTCTTTCTTTGATATTCAAAGGGACTCTTTTATTAAAAATACCAGCCTCAATTGCAATATCTCCCATATTAGCATTCAAAACAAGCATCTTAACAGATTTTTTCAAATTATCAAGCCCAAACAAATAAAAACAATAATTGGGAACAATAGAGTTTATTGAATTAGAATTAACATTTATCTTATATTTTCTTTTTAGCAAATCCCTTCCAAATAAATCAAGCAAAACATATTCCATTCCTTTGCTAGTTTTAAACTTTACAAATTGCAAATCAGGTTTTGATAAATCTACTCTTAACTTATTACTCGAATTTAAGATCAAATCTCCAAGTTCACGATTTACATCTCCCGATTTCTCATAACCAATAGACCTTGCTGAAAATGTCAAATTATCAATAATAAAACTCAAATCAAGTTTTATATTCTTCATAATATCATCTTTCCCATTATTGTTAACATTTTCAATTACAAGATAAATATTTTCAACAAGTCTTGAAAAATAAATAACATTAGATGCAATTTCTTTTATTTTATCATATTGGCTAACTTCAAGAATTAGAATTCCATTTTCTAACAACCTAGGTTTAATTCCAGTTAAAATATTAAGTTCTCCTATAGCTAACTCTTGTGCAAATTCCTTAGTTGTAAATAATATATTATGCATTGTTCTTGAATATTAAAATTAATAAATTAAATTTTAGATAATATATACCCCGATTTCGATTATTTGGAATCTTTAATATCATATCCTAAAGCATTTATTTTATCTCTTAATTCATCAGATTTCTTAAAATCCTTTTTATCTCTAGAAACTTTTCTATCATCCGCCAATTTAATAATATTATCTGGAATATCCTGTTTATCTTCAAGCAATCCTACAACACTATCTACT
>CAYLKB010000035.1:0-6470 GCA_964384165.1 uncultured Methanosarcinales archaeon | reverse complement strand
TCAATAAAATCAATTGCTAGTTTTATATCATTCTGAGACAACAAGCTTTTCCTATTAACATCTGATATAAATTCATACAAAGCAGAAAGTGCTACAGACATATTTAAATCATCTTTAAGTCCTGCCTCAAATAAATCTAATTTTTCTTTTTTTAATTCAACAAGTACATCATCAACTTGAATATTAGCTTTCATGTTCTTAAGTTTAAAATAAAAATCATTAATTTTTCTCACATTATTCTCCCCAGCCTCCATACTCTCAAATGTAAAATTTAATTGCTGCCTATAATGTGAACGTAAAAAAACTTCTCTTAATCCAAGTGAGGTATAACCTCTTTCCTTTAAATCTCTTAATGTAAAAAAATTCCCCAAAGACTTAGACATCTTCTTATTATCAACTAAAACATGCTCATTATGCATCCAAAAATTTGCCTGATTAGTAATCCCAAAAGCACAACTACTCTGAGCTATTTCATTTTCATGATGAGGAAATTTCAAATCAACTCCTCCCGTATGAATATCAAACTTCTGTCCAAAATACTTCATTGACATAGCCGAACATTCAATATGCCAACCAGGCCTTCCCTCATAGACTATACCTCCAACAGAAATTTCCCATGAAGGCTCATCTACTTCTTTCTTAAACTTCCATAAAGCAAAATCAACGGCATTATCTTTCTCATATTCATCAGATACTATTCTATTCTTTTTATTGTATTTTTGTGAACTAAAATCAATATTGACAAGTTTTCCATAATCTTTATATTTCATAATATTAAAATAAATTCCATCTTCACTTACATATGCATACCCCTTGTCATATAATTTCTGAATTAAAAACTCCATCTCTTTAATACTTGCAGTTGCATTAACAATTACCTTAGGTTTTACAATATGCATATCATTTAAATCCTCAAAAAAATAATCAGCATATCGCTTAGTAAATTTTGCAAGAATTTTATTGGGCTCTTCTTTTTCATTTTTAAACTCATTTCTAGAACCTTTAATAGTTTTATCATCCACATCAGTTAAATTCATAACATTATCAACTTCAAGACCAAAATATTTAAAAGTCCTTGCTAAAATATCAGAAAATACATAAGCCCTTAAGTTTCCAATATGTACAAAATTATAAACTGTAGGACCACAAGAATATATCATAACCTTTCCCTTTTCAATTTCATTAAATTGCTCTTTACTCCTAGAAAGAGAGTTATAAAGTTTTATCATATATTATGCAAAAACTAATTATTTATAATTATTTGTAAAAAAAATAACTAATCCCAGACATCAGTATCCTCATCTGCCATACCAGCATCAACATTATTTGGATTAATCACATCAAACTCAGAATCAAATTGATACTTTATCTCAATTGGCAAATTCTTATCATCTTTATATATTTCTCCCTGAGTATTATATTCAATTTTATCATAAGTCCCAAATAACACAACATTAACAAATCTATATTTTTTATCAAATGTACTCATGCTAACTCTATCAAGTTGAATAGGCACATCACTTCTCTGATACAAATCAGTAAATGCTTTATTCCATTCAATATAACCAAGTACTTCTCCATCTCTAGTCTCTATTGAAATAGTTTTAATTCGCACATTAGATATTTTCTTTTTTGAACTATCCTCCAGTTTTTTCAAAAATACTTCAACTTCCATCCAATGCCTATCTATCATAAATGGTTGCTTGTAACTAGCAAGTATTTCCAGATTAAATGCACCACTATTTATATCAAAATCTTTTCTTGCAGTAATATCTTCAATTTTATCATTAACTTCTAAAACACATTCATTTTCTTCGCTACACATAAACTCTAAATAAACTCCTTTATTACCACTACAACCATATTCAGGGTCATCCTCTGCAACATCTCCACCACCACTTTCAGGACAATTACAATAAGTCTCACCATCCTCAGCAATACCATTACCACAAACATCCCTTTGCAAAGTTTGAGACACTATGCATTCTTTAAGTTCTTCATCCCATGCATAATTCTCATAAACACTATCAAGTCCAGAACAATCCTCAACTTTTGCAGAACAACCTGAAAAAAGAAACAAAAAACAAATTGCAAAAACTATAAGAAAATTAAACTTATTCATTTTAACTTTCAACAGTTATAGTCAAAGTTTCAGTTCTTGAATTATCTGCAGTTGGCTCAAATGTTACCTTTAAAAACATCTCATTTCCATCCGTACATGAATCTCTTAATGGTTCCACATTAAAAACCAATCCTTGTGCTTCTTTAGGTTTTATTGTATATTCTGGTGAAATTAATCTCAATACACAATCTCCCTCAATATTAGTCTGAGCAAACTTTAAAGTACCAGAACCCATATTAGGTCCTTGTTCATCAAAACTATCAATAGTCAAATCATTATCACCTATATTATCTATTTTAATATACATTTTACCCTTATCACCAGGTTTTATTTTAATAGTTGAAGGTCCTGCTGCAAAATACCCAGGTTCTTCCATAACTTGGTCTAACTGTCTTTGATCCAAATCAGACAATCTTCCTTCAAAATCATCTGTAGCTTGATTTACTAAATTAACAACAAACCCAATAACAAGACCTAAAACCGTAAGTCCTATAATAAGCATAATAATCAGATTAAGACTAAGCTCAACTGCTCCTTTTTTACTTTGTAATAATTCCATAAGTTTATACATACACAATGGCATTATATATATTTTTCATTATTAAATAGGTGTAACAGAATAAAAACAAACAAACAAACAAACAAACAAAAAAACAAACAAACAAACAAGAATAAAAAATGAAATCAATCAAACTTATATTCTCTTTCAAAAAAATCTTTTATATATTTAGCTCTAAGATTACCAACACCCTCAATTGATAAAAGCTGTTTCTCATTTGCATTAGCAACTTTCTTTAATGTTTTAAACTTGGCAAGAAGCTGTTTTGCTATTACTACATTTATTTTTGGTACTGAAGATAAAACCTTTTCAATCTCCTCATTCTCAGTTGCAGACATTTTACTTCCAGCAAGAGAAATGTCTTTTTTAGTTTTCTGAGTCCTTCTAGCAATAGTTAAAATCATCTCTTTTGTATCTGTAATAGAATTTGTATAAATTATTGGAATTCTCAAATCAACGGTAATAGCACTAATTGTTGCCCTTATAACATTTGGATTTACATTTCTAATTGAATAAATATTCTCATCTCCTTCAAGTATCAATAAAGGCCTTCTAAAATTTTTTGCAAGATTAATAAGCTGTGGAAATAATCTTTTATCAATAATTGAATTTACAAAATCCTTCTTTGATTTTCTCTCAATTGCAATATCCTGCGTAATAATTATATCCCCAATTTCAAGTTTCTCCATTTTAGCATTAATTTCATCTTCCCTATGCAATTCCTTTAGCAAATCATTATTTTCTCTATTATCAACTAAAATTGTAACTCTTGAATCTTCTCCTTTTATTTCCACTTTTTCCATATTTTCATTTTTCATTTCAATAAATTTATTTAACCCTAATCCACCTTTAGTCTGCTCACTTTCTGACCCCAAAACACCATTCTTCTCAATCTCTTTTTTAATATCATCAAGCGCCTTATACATTTTCTTCTCCTTAGCTGATGCCACATATCTAATTGTCACATCTCTTGTACCCTCAGACATAAGAACATACGCTTTTCCTTCATTAAACCTACCAGTCCTACCAACTCTCTGAATTGTTCTAATAGCACTAGGGACTGGCTCATAAAATATAACTAAATCAACTTTTGGAATATCAAGGCCTTCCTCGCCCACACTTGTTGAAATTAAAATATTATATTTACCTTTCCTGAACTCCTCCAATATTTCTTTCTGCTTCTTTTGAGACATTGATACATCCCCTTTCTTTGATTGGCCCACAAACAATGCAGGTTTAATTTCCTTTATTTTTTCAAGTTCCAATACCAACTTTTGAGCAGAATCCCTATACTGATTAAAAATTATTATTTTCAAATCTGAGTTTTTAGAAATCTCTTCATTTACAATTTTTTTTAATTCAATTAACTTTGGATGAATAATACCATTGTTTTTTAATTTTGTAATCATTTCATATGCATGTCTAAAATCAATATCGTATGTTAACTCCTCAGCTGCCTTTGTTCTATCACCTCCTTGCCTGAAAAAATTATAAAAATAATTATGAGCAGCACTTATTTCCTGACTCTCAAATAATTCAATACCATATTGTAATTTCATTAAACCCGCTGATATTGAAATAGCCTTCCAAATATCTTCATCAGCCTCTCCCTTTGATATCATATCCCTTAAATAAACTTGTAAATCTAATAAATCTTTCTTTGAAATTTGTGAATTAAGCTTTCCCTCAAAAAAACTCAGATCTTTCAATTTATTTATCTTTGATACCACAACTGTATCTAGTAATTGCTTTATTTTTAACATATCATCTGTCAATTTTACTTTAACATATTCAATTTTAACATTCTTAGTATATTCCTTCACATCTGGGTCTTCATATTTTTTTATTTGAATATTTTGAACTCTTAAATTATCCATCACTTCTCTAATTTGCTCCTTTGATGTTCCAGGTGATGCTGTAAGTGCTAAAATTCTAACCCCATATTTGTCAAACTCTTCTGCTGTAAAACAATATGCATAATTACCAGTTGCCCTATGAGCCTCATCAACAATAACAAAACAAAAATCATCTGGATTGATAATTTTATTAACAATATCATTCTCAATTAATTGAGGAGTTGAAAAAAGAAAATCTGCATTTACATACAATTCTTTTCTTTTATTAGGCGATACAAGACCTGTTAAAACCTGAAATGAAAAATCATCAGAATTTAAAAAAAAACTTTTAAATGAAACCATTTGCTGTTCAACAAGAGGTTTAGTTGGAGCTAAGAATAATACTTTTTTATTAGTTTTATTAAAATAATATACACAAAGCATAATTGCAATAATTGTTTTTCCAAGTCCTGTTGGTAAAACGCAAAGCGTATTCTTATTTATAGAGTTTGCAAAAATACTCTGCTGATAACTCCTTGCGTTAAAACTTGAAACAAGTTCAATCTTTTTCATAATAAAATAACATACTACTTCTTTAAAAACATTTCCTGCAAAAAAAGTCTGTACATCTCAAATTTCATACCTAATTATCTGACAATTATCAAATTTTAATTTTAATGCTTGTTCACCAGACAAATTCTTAATTATTTTTTCCATTACAACCATAATTCCTTCATGAGTAATAATCAAAACCCGATCATATTTCTTTTGTTTGAGTTCATCTAGAAAATCCCTTACTCTTATTTCAATATCATAAAAGCTCTCCTTTCCTGCAACTTTAGTTTTCCACTTATCATTACCTCGATTAATAATATTCCAAAACTTCTTTGTACTCTCACCCTCAATACCTGAAACAAACTCTGTTATTCTCTCATCAATAATTACCTCAATATCCCTTCCATCAAGTACAATCTGGCCTGTCTCAAAAGTTCTAATCATTGGAGTTCTAAAACAAATATCAAACTCTTCTTTATCAATAAACTTCTTTGCCTTTTTAGCTTGTTTTATACCCTTATCTGTCAAATGATATATAATATCAGGATTACCATTTGTAATCTTTAGAACATTCGCCTCATACTCAGCATGTCTCATCACAAGAACTTCCATACGAATCAAGATTATAAACTAATTAAAAATATTACTTACAACTCAAATGTAAAACACAAACCAAAAGTGTGAATTTTAATTCCCAATAATACTGTTTTTTTATAACTTATACAAATATTATTTTTATAATTATAATTAATACTATTAATAAAGTAAAATTATATCATATAATAGCATATAGCAATATTTAAAAATAAGTACTAATTCAACATTTTATGAAACTAGAAGATAAATTACTTACAGGATTTGGAGGAATTGGTATAACAGGGACTGTAACATTAGCTACATCGATGTATAATTTACTATTTAATTATCAAAATTTGACACCATTTGGAGTTGAATTAACTCAAATGAGTATTGGAGCAGGAGCATTTGCAACCACAGTAGGTGCTTTAGGATATGGTGCATCCTCACTTTTAAAAAATTATAAAACACAAAGAAATGAAAAGAAATATAGTCAAAACCCTAAGAAATATAATTCTAACTCCTAATTTTTCTTCTAAGACTTTTTTATTACATTAAAATTATTATTAAAAAATTATAAAATATCATATTTTTATTTTTATCCTGAATAATTATAACTTTTATGCAAAGCTTAAGCGATGACCTCGAAAAGAGGATGAGAAGACCTGAAAACACACATAGCGAAGGAGGACAGGGATTCGAAATTATATTTTGAGCAAAGCTCAAAAAGCATCAAGAAATTTTCCTAAAAGAAAATTTCGCTTGAGATTATGCAAAGCTTAAGCGATGACCTCGAAAAGAGGATGAGAAGACCTGAAAACAC
>CAYLKB010000034.1:0-13559 GCA_964384165.1 uncultured Methanosarcinales archaeon | reverse complement strand
AAACTTAATTTTTTATAAAAAAATTTTATTTTGAAACAAAAAGGTTCATCTACTGCAAAAGTGATAAAAACTATTTTTGGAGGATATTTTTATAAATAATATTAAACTATAAAAATTATAATTAGTGTAAAACATGAAAAAAAATAAAATTATTATTTTCCCTGGAAATTTCCTTCCAAACATCGGAGGACTTGAAACCCATGTAGATGAATTTGTAAAGTTTATGCCAAAAAACAAATATGAAATTACTATTTTTGCGCCAAATGCAAACAATGGAAAAGAAAAAGAAATAATATATTCTATCGTAAAAGTTCTAAGATACCCAGCATTCTACATAGTACCAAATTTCCCTTTCCCTAAATTCTGGACTATAAAATTTTGGAATATGTTTTTCTCACTCTATCACAATCATTATGACATAGTTATGACAAGAACAAGATTTTTTGCTAACTCAGGACTTGGAATGTTCTTTGCAAAATTCAGATTTAATAAAATAAAGTTAATTCATGTAGAACATGGAAGTGAATTTGTAATGCTTGAGAGCAAATTATCAACAAAAATAGCTTATTTGTATGATATGACAATAGGAAAACTGGTTTTTATGCTATCTGATAAAATAATTGCAATATCAAAAGTTTCAAAAGAATTTGTTTGTAAGAACTTTATTAATTGTAAGAAAAAGCATGTACCAATAATAAAAAGAGGCCTTGACTTTAAACCCTATGAGAAAATTAAACTTGATAATGATATTGAAGAGAAATTCAAAAACAAAATAAAATTTGTAGTAGTTGGAAGACTTTTCAAATGGAAAGGTATAGAAAACTCAATAATAGCATATCAAAACTTGCCTGAAAATATAAAAAAGAAATCAGTCTTTTTAATAGCAGGTTACGGAGAAGATTATGAAAGGCTTAAGATTAAAGCAGGAAATGAACTTGATAAAAACATATTCTTTTTAGGAAAAGTTGAATTTGAAAGAGCAATTGCAATATTAAAAGCATCTGACATATACATTCATTCATCCTACCCCGGTGGTGCATTATCAAATTCTCTATTGCAAGCGATGCACTCAGAGTGTGCTATTATTGCATCTCCAAATGAAGGAGCAAATGAAGTAATAATAAATAATGAAAATGGTATTCTGCTTAATAGCAACAACCCTAAAAAAATACAGCAAAGTATGGAAATTCTTTTTAAAGATATAAAATTAAAAACTAAACTATCTTTCAATGCAAAAATAACAATTGAAGAAGATTTTAATTGGGAGTCAGTAATTGAGAAATACGAAAAAGAAATTAATGAACTAATTATCAATAATCAGTTTTGATTTTATATTTTTTATCCTAATAATAATTATTAGTAAAAATTCTTATGTAAACATTAATAATATTATTTTCTTAAAGCTTTGGTTGATGGTATTAAAAAACATATCTAAAATAATATTTGCGCTGAGTTTGATACTCATGCTGTCAACCCTTGGCTTTGCATTTAATTGCGATGATAATAATCAAAAATTTAATTTTGATAACAATTTCAAAGATAAAGTAAAAGAAAAACTTAAAGATAATATAAAAGAGAAATATGATGAAATAATATTTGAAAAAAATAAAAATAAAAACACCAATTATAAATACTTCCAGATAAAATTAACTAATGAACAAAATATTGAAGAATTAAATGAACATGGAATTAATTTTATCGAAGAAATCAATGATAGGGAATATATAATATCAGTACCTGAAAAATCAATATATAACCACAAAAGAAACTATCTTATTGTTAAAGAAGAAAAAAGAAAGAATTCTAAAATTATTTTTAAAGATATTAAAGAAATAGATTATGAGTTAAAGATATCAGAAAAAATTCTTGAACAAGATAATTTGCCAAATTGGGTAAAAGACAATAATGAAAATATTTATGTATATGTAAAATTATTTGATAAAAGTAATTTTAACATAGAGGATATAAGAAAATTACAAATTGAAATTATTTCAAGTATTAAGAATACAAATTTATATCTAATTAAAATTTCATATGAAAACTTAAAAGAATTAGCTAATATAAATTATGTTAAACAAATAGAATTACCCTCAAGCCCAAAAACTGATTTGATGAATATGGCTAAAGATTATATAGAAATAAATAAAAATAATGAAGATTTATTTGGCCTTGAAGGAGAAAATATTAACATTATGATGTATGAAAGTTCTACCCCTTACGACCATGCTGACTTTAAAGACAGACTTACAATTGCCAACAAATTTCCTATAAAAAGAAATCATGCAACAAATATAGCGGGAATTCTTGTAGGCAATGGTAGTTTAAATGAATTAAATAAAGGAATGGCGCCAAAAGCTAAACTTATATCATATCAATATGAGCCATGGATATTTATTGATTTTGTAAGTGATATGACCAACAATTATATCTCTGGAATTGAAAATTACTCAGCTGATTTAATAACAAACTCCTGGGGTTCTGATTTTGGAGATAATTGTGAATATTTAGATTTATTAGCAGGTCAATATACTGCAGAATCATACATCTTAGACTCATTTATCGCATCCAACATGGCGAGTAATAAAGTTCCGATAATATTTGGAGCAGGAAACTCTAAAGATTTCTGTGAAAGAGAATATACTACAATAACTCCAGAAGCCTCTGCTAAAAACGTTATCTCCGTAGGTTCTGTTAATACTATGACTAATGACTTAAGCTTTTTTAGTAGTAATGGCCCAACATATGATGGTAGAATTAAACCAGAGATACTAGCACCTGGTTGTCATAATGACAATTTAAAAGAATTTAAAGGAATTTCTACAACAAACAGAAATCAACTTTTTAGAACAGACAATTACAAAGAGAACTGTGGAACTTCAATTTCAGCACCATTTGTTAGTGGGACAATTGCATTAATGACAGAAGAACTAAAAAAAGATGAAATATCTCTTCTTCCATCTACATTCAAAGCAATATTAATAGACACAGCAAATGAAATAAACGAGAAAGGTCCCGACTATCAAACAGGATTTGGAGTATTAAACTCTGAGAATGCTATTAAATATATCAAAGAGTTAGCTTACCATGAAGACACTTATGACGGAGAAACAATAGAATATGAATTCACACTTTCTTCAAAAACTGAAATTAAAGTAACTCTAGCATGGGATGATATTGTCCAAGAAAGTTTAACTGCAAACAAAGAACTTGTAAACGATTTAGATTTGAAATTGTTATCTCCATCTGGAAAAGAGTTTTTTCCGTGGACATTAGACTCAAACAATCCAGAAAACCTTCCTTCAAGAAACTTAAAAGACGATAGGAATAATATTGAGCAGGTATACATTTATGAAACAGAATCTGAAATTGGGGAATGGACGATTCAAATATCCTGCGAGAAATGTTCAGAACAAGCATTTAGTTTAGCATCAAGAGTATTAATTGAAAATAATTTTGATAATTTAGATAATGAAACAGATAATTGAGATAATAATGATAACTTAGAAGAGAGTTTAGTTGCTTACTATGATTTTGAAGGTGATTTTGAAGATAAGAGTGGTAATGGATTTAATTTAGATGCAAAGAATGGAGTAGGATTCTCAGAAGGCTTCAATGGCAAGGCAATAAGTTTTGATGGTGTTGATGACTATGCAATAATGCCAGACTTTGATGATATCATAAATTATGACAAGAACTGGACGCTAAGCATGTGGGTCTATGATGAGGATGATGGGAATACTGTTATAATTGGTGGAGGAGATGGTGGTTCAGGTTATAAACAAATAATTATAAAGAATAATATAGTAAAAATATCTCCTAAAGCTGATTCTTCTTATGATTTAAGAATAAACTTTATTAAACCTGAATTAAACTTTTGGAATCATTATTTAATTGAATATTCAGACAACAAATTATCATTATATATCAATGATAAGAAAATTGGAGAATCATACTCTGAAATTTTGTCTGATTATTATCCAAATACTTATTTCCTTACAATAGGAGCTTTAAATACAGGTCATGAAAAAGATATTTTATTTAATTTTAGGGGAAAGGTTGATGATATTAGAATATATAATAAAATCCTATCTAAAAATCAGAAGAATGATTTATATAATAATATCTTATACTAATAAAGTTTTTAAACTTTAATTATTAACTTTTATTATGTGCGGAATTAATGGATTTAATTTTGAAAATAAAAAACTTATTCATTTAATGAATGAAACAATAAAACATAGAGGCCCTGACTTTCAGGATTTTAAAATTGAGTATGGAGTATCTCTTGGCCATGTAAGACTTTCAATTCTAGATTTAAGTAGTGCTGGGAATCAACCTATGAAATATAATCATTTAAGCATAGTTTTTAATGGTGAGATATATAACTTTAAGGAAATTAGAGAAGAATTAATCAAAATAGGGTATGATTTTACTACACATTGTGACACAGAAGTTATTTTAAAAGCATATGATTGTTGGAAAGAAAAATGCTTATCTAAGTTTAATGGTATGTGGGCTTTTTGTATATTCAATTCAAAAACAAATGAATTATTTTTATCAAGAGACAGATTTGGTAAAAAACCTCTATATTATTCAAAAATTAAAGATAAATTTTTCTTTTCTTCAGAAATAAAATCTTTGCTTAAAACTGATATTCCTCAAGAAATTGATAAAAATGCACTTGAAGAGATTTTCACATTTAGATTTGCTTTTGGTCAAAAAACAATATTTAAAAATATAAAAAATGTTCTTCCTGGTCATTATATCTTTGTAGATTCAAAAACCGGAGTAATAAAGAAATCATCAAAATATTATGAATTAAAATTAAAAAAGACATCATATAAATCATTAAAAGAAGCAAAAATTAAAATATCAAATCTAATTGATAACTCAGTAAAACTTAGGATGGTCTCTGATGTCCCAGTTGCATGTCTATTATCAGGAGGACTAGATAGTTCATTAATAACATATTATGCAAAAAAATATAATAAAGATTTAAACACATATTCTATAGGTTTTGATACAACAAACGAATTATTATATGCAAAAATTGTTTCAAAATCTCTTGATACAAAACATCATGAGATTAAAGTAAGTAAAGATAATATATTAAATTATTTAGATGATATGATATATCACATGGATGAACCGATAGGAGCTGACCCTGGTTTTCTTCCTATTTTTGTATTATCAAAAGAAGTAGCCAAAGACTATAAGGTAGTTTTAACAGGAGATGGTGCAGATGAAATCTTTACAGGATATGATAGATACAAACTATTATATTATGGAAATAAAATAAATAAATTCCCAATTCCGAACTCTGAAAATGAAATTATAAGAAGGTTAAAGTCAATGAAATCAAAAAATTCTTTTGAGTCATTTGCAGAGATTGTAAGGGTATTTGGAAAAGAGGAATTATATAAATTAGGATTAAAAGAAAATTATCCTAAAGAACAATGGGACAACAATAACATCTTAAATTCAGCCCAGATATTTGACATAAAAACACTTCTTCCAAAAGATTTCTTTATGAAAGCAGATAAAATGTCATCAGCATTTGGACTAGAACAAAGAACACCATTTATGGATTATAGGATAGTAGAAGAAGGTTTATCTCTACCTCAAAATTATAGATTAAAGATTTGGAATGAAAAATATATTTTAAAGCAAATAGCAAAAGAAATATTACCAAAAGAAATAAGCAAAAGAAGAAAACACGGTTTTAATGTACCAATTGATTACTGGTTTGAGAATGTACTAGCAGATAAATTAAGAATGCTATTAGATACAAGAAAACATAATTTATATAACAAAGAATATGTACTTGAATTGTTAGTGAAAATAAAAGAATCAAAAAGTAGTTTTAAAGCAAGAAATGTCATTGCACAAAAATTATGGACTATACTTGTTTTTGAAATGTGGTATAAGAGGTTTATTAAATGAATAAAGCTATTTTTATGGATAGAGATGGAGTAATAAATAAAGATTATGGTTATGTGTCAAAAATTGAGAGTTTTGAATTTTTAATAGGAACAATAGATGCATTAAAGAAATTAAATAAAGAATATTTATTATTTATTATAACTAATCAATCAGGAATTGCCAGAGGATTTTACACTGAAGAAGATTTTCAAAAACTAAATAATTATATGTTAAATGAACTAAAAAAAGAAAATATAACTATTGAAAGAGTAAAGTATTGTCCACATCATGAAAAAGGAATAATAAAGAAATATGCAATCATATGCAAATGTAGAAAACCAGAAGCAAAAATGATTCTTGATTTAATAGAAGAGTATAAAATTGATGTGAATAATTCATATATTATTGGCGATAAAGAATCTGATATCAAAGCAGGAGATAAAACAAATCTAAAAACTGTTTTAATTGGAAATAAATATAAACAAAAAATAGAAGCAAACTATAATTTTGATAATTTACTAGAATTTGCCACATGGTTACTCTCTGATAAAAAAAGTTTATAAACTGTAATGATTTGAAACAAATATGGAACTTATAAAAAATAGTATTAAAGAGTCTATCGAGACTAAAAATAAACTTCTAGAACAAACAGAACTTATAATTAAGATTTCAGAATTATTAGTAAATACTTTAAGAAAAGGGAACAAAATATTAGTTTGTGGAAATGGTGGTAGTGCTGCAGATTCTCAACATTTTGCAGCAGAACTTATAGGAAGGTATAAGAAAGATAGAAAATCAATTCCTGCAATTGCTCTTACAACAGACACTTCTATAATAACATCAATTGGAAATGATTATGGTTACAATGAAGTATTTTCAAAACAAGTTGAAGGACTTGGAATAAAAGGAGACATTTTAATTGGGATTTCAACCTCAGGGAATTCAGACAATATAATTAATGCCATTAATATTGCAAAGAGTAAAGGAATTGAGACAATAAGTTTTCTTGGAAAAGATGGAGGATTAATGAAACAAATTTCAGATATAAGTATAATTGTACCATCAAACAACACTCCTAGGATTCAAGAATCTCACATATTATTAATCCACATTTTATGTGAAATTATTGAAAATGAGTTATCATCAATTTAAATAAAAATGTATGAAATATTTGAGAAAATAAAAGACTTGAGAGTACTTGTTATAGGAGATATAATACTTGATAAATATTATTATACTTCTGTTGAAAGAATTTCTCCTGAAGCTCCAATTCCAATAGCAAAATTTCAAAAAGAAAAAGTTATATTGGGAGGTGCTGCAAATGTTGCTAAAAATCTAGTCAAACTTGGATGCAAAACAACACTAGTAGGTCAAGTTGGAAAAGACAAAGAGGCAAAGATTGTAAAGAAGCTTTTAAATGAAGACTCAATTTATTTTAAAGAAATAATTGCTTTAGAAAATACAATTTCAAAAACTAGAATTGTTTCAGGTTCTAATCAATTGATAAGACTTGATTATGAAGAAACAAAAGACATTGATTTTAAAAAAATTAGCTCATTAATTGAAAAAATTATAAATAACTTTGACTTAATAATAATTTCAGATTATAAGAAAGGTCTAATAACAAAAGATTTGATTAAGTATTTGAAAGGAATAGATAAATATATCTCAATAGATACCAAACCTGGAAGTTTTGAAGACTTTGAAAATTTTTCATTAATTAAACCAAATTTCAAAGAAGCAGTAGGAATAGCTGAAAAACTAGGTTCAAAAGAAACATATAACAATAATAATGATGATGTTGAATTATTAGGAAAATTCTTAAAAACAAAATTAAAAGCAAATATATTAATTACAAGAAGTAAATCTGGGGCCAGTTATATTGGTAATATAATCTATCATAGTAAAACCGAGGTTTCTGAAATAGTAGATGTAACTGGTGCTGGAGATACATGTTTGAGTATTTTTTCAGTCTTAGATTATCTTGAAATAAAGAAAGATACAGCTTTAAAGATTATGAATGTTGCAGCAAAAATAACTGTTTCACATTTAGGGACTTATTCCCCATCTTCGGAGGAAATAAAGAAAGAATTATTTAAAGAAGATATTTCTAATATTATTGGCTATGAAAATATCTCTATTTTGATTGAAAACTTAAAAAAAGATAAGAAAAAAATTGTTTTTACAAATGGTTGTTTTGATTTATTACACAGAGGGCATATCTCTCTATTAAAAGAAGCAAAGAGCAAAGGTGATATACTAATTGTTGGAATAAATTCCGATGAATCTGTAAGAAAATTAAAAGGGAATTCTAGGCCCATAATTGATGAAGAATCTAGAGCATATGTTCTAAGTAATTTACAAGTTGTAGATTATGTGGTAATATTTAATCAACTTGACCCTAGAAAAATAATAGAAATCATAAAGCCAGATATTCATGTTAAAGGAGGAGATTATAAAAAAGAAGAATTAATTGAAACATCTACTGTTGAAAAGTTTGGAGGAAGAGTTGAAATAATTAAATTAAGTGAAGGTTATTCAACAACAAATATTGAAAAAAAAATAAAAAATGCCAATAAATAAAATTGTAAAATTAGTTGAATTTATTTTTGATTTTAAATATTCTATTAGTAAAAAAAATCAAGTTGATTATAAAAAATTTAAAAATATTGCTTTAATTCTTACATCCCCATTAGGTATAGGAGATTTAATTATGATGATCCCTGTTATTAATTCTTTTCGTAAAAATTTTCCAAATTCAAATATTGAATTAATCACGAACCATGATATTTTTGATAAATTAAAAGGTGTTGATAAGATAAATATAATTAGTGGGAATTTTTTAGAAATGTCTAAAGAATTTAAAAATCTTTCAAAAAATAATTATGATTTAGGAGTTGTATTAGCAAGAGCTGTTAACCAAAGTTTTTATTTAAATAAATTAAATCCAAAATGGAAGATAGGTTATCTTGCAGGATACAAAATTAAAGCAAATTTTATATTAAAAAATGATGATTTAAGATTTGATAAGAATGAACATTTTACAAAAAATTCATTAAAAATTCTTGAAGCCATGGGAATAAAAAACTTTGACTTATCTTTAACAGAGCTCCACTATGACAATGAAATTACAACAAAAGCTGACAATATTTTCAAGTCATTAAATTTACCTAAAAATAAAAAAAATATTTTTATTAATGCATTTGCTTTATGGGAAACTAGAAGATGGGATGAAGAAAAATATATTTCATTAATAAAGAGACTTCATAGTAAATATAATTTCATTTTATTTGGTGGCCCAGACTCTGTTGAACTAAACAATAAAATTGAAAAAAATTTGAAAGTGAAAAAACTAAATCTTGTAAATATTGCAGGAAAGCTAAAATTAAAAGAATCTATATCAATATTAAAACATGCAGATTTATTTATCACTTCAGATACCGGACCAATGCATATGGCATTTATGATGAATGTGCCAACACTTGCAATATTTGGCCCAGTAAAACCTGAGCAAAGAATGCCTCTTACAAAAGAACAATCAAAAATCTGTGATAGCATATGGTATGGGGATTTTAGTGATGTTGATATGTATAATTATGAAAAAAAACATGATAACAAAGAAATGGTTGGATTAAAAGCTATACCTATTGATATAGTTGAGAAAAAAATACTAAAACTTTTTAAAGAGAAATAATTTAAATAATTATTATGTTTCTAATAACAAGAGAGGAAATTATTGTAAAAATAATTAAGAACAAAGATGTTCTTGATTTAGGAAATTCTTGGGGGGACCTTAAAGAATTAATTCAAAAAAACGCAAAATCATATAAAGGCCTAGACATAGAAGGAAAAACTGATTTTAAAAAAGATTTAAACAAAGAGTTTGATCTAAAAGAGAAATTTGATGTAATAATTGCTGGTGAATTAATTGAACATATAGAAAATACAGGAATCTTTCTAGATAATGTGAAAAGGCATTTAAAAAAAGGGGGACTATTTTTTTTATCAACACCGAACCCAACATCATTTAGATTTAGTTTCTATGCATTATTCAATAAAGAACCTGAATATGAAGGCCACATTAAATATTTTACAAAAGATGCATTAATACTTATATTAAAAAAATATTTCAAATTAAAAAAAGTCTCATTTTGCAATTTAACAACTAATATAGAAAATAAAAATTTAATTTGGAAAATTAAATTTAATATAGAAAATTTTATTGGTATGATTATTTCAAGATATTCTCCAAATTTATATGCCGTTTGCAAAAATGAATAAAAAAAGAATATTAGTTTTGTATCAGGATTGGGGAAATTGGTTTCTTGATGATTACAGCATATTCGAACATTGGTTTAAAGAAAAAGACAGTGCATATGATATAAATAATGATTATTATGTTTTTTCTTTATCTTTTAAGAAAAGAGAACCATTTAAAAAAGAAAATAACATAACTATTGAATTATTCAACAGCACACCAGCTAAACAATTTTATGACTTAACATCATATTCAAAAAGATTAAATGAAATTATAAACGAATATAAACCTGATATAATCTATACATCTTTTGTATATCTTTTAAGTGGATTAAAAACAAATACCAAACCAAAGACAATAGCTTTTCTTAGAGACAAGACAGCAGAAATGATAAAAGCAAAAGGGGGAATAAGATACATTGCAGGCCACATTTTCTACTTCCTAGACTATCTTGCATTAAAAAAAATTGACATTCTTTTACATAATGGAAAATCACTTGAAACCTATGCAAAAAAACTAGGATATAAAAACCAAATCATATACAATCCAAGAGACATCACAGATAAAGCTTATTATCAAAAAGCAAAACCTGAGCAAAGAATGCAAGAATTAAAAGAAAATAATCACAAAATTATTTTATCCGTTGGAAGACTAGTTAAAGGCAAAAACATGCAATTAGCTATAAAAGCATTAGCACATCTACCAAAAGAATATCATCTTTTCATCATAGGGGAAGGAGAAGAAAAAGAAGCACTTGAAAACATTGCAAAAAAACTAAAAGTAAAAAGCAGATTACATTTAATAGGATTTGTTAAACACAAAGATTTATGGCAATACTACAAAGGTGCTGATGTTTTTTACTTACTAAGCAAAACAGATTTTGAAGGCACTCCAAATGTATTGCAAGAATCACTATATGCTAAAGTCCCATCAGTTGTATCAAACATCCCCTCTATGAAAAACATAATTGATAACAACAAAACAGGAATTATACTAAATAAATTTGATGAAAAAGAACTAGCAAATAAAACGACAGAATTGATAAATGACAAAGCAAAATATGAAAGAATTCAAGAACAAGGTTATAATAAATTACTCTCAATAATTAAACAAAATAAAGAAGTTAAAGACTTTTTCAAATAAATCGGCTCTGTCCAGAAATTCAAATGGTGTCATTAAAATGAGATCCATAATATAAATTCATAATATAAAGACAGGGGGATGTCCCGATGTGGGGATGTGCAGTCTAATTAAAATCTCACAGCATCCAAGAATTCATAAAATGAATTGTTGAGAGTCTTTTTTTATATAAATTCATAATAGCTCGGATCGATACCATTAGAAAAATGATATTCCAAGGCAGAGCCTAAAAATCACAAGTTTTATAACTAATATAACTTTAAATTTATTTATGAAAACAATGCTAATTTTAAACTCTGATTTTGGTAGCTTAAATACTGTAGGGGCAAGAGCATTGCCAATAGCGCAGCAAATAAAAAACAAAGATAATTTAGTAATATTTTGCAGAGATTATAATAAAGAATATAAAAACAAATTCTATCTGAAAAAAGTTGTACCGGCAGGAAAATTTATTATGCAATCACTAACAGGAATTTCAATCTATATTACCTCGAAATTACCAATAAATAAATCAAGAGTTATGATTTTTGACTATTTCTTACTACAAAAATTAAAAAAAATAAATTTATATGAATTCACTACAATTCATTCTTGGGATTATTTACCTAAAAGCTTTGAATATATAAAAAAATCAAATAAAGATATAAAACTAATTGCTGATAATCCCATGAGTCATACATCAATATTAAAGAAATTAAAAGACAAAAATGAATTATGGATTAAAAATGCTTTAAAACAAACTTCCGACTTTAATAATTCACAAAAATATGTAGACTTATTCATAGTCCCATCAGAAGTAACAAAAGAATCATTAATTCTAGAAAATATCTCTGAGAATAAAATAATTATAATACCTTTCGGTGTCGATTCTAATAAATTTAAGCCTAAGAAAAAATCCAATAAAATTATTAAGTTTGCATTTTCTGGAAATGTTAATCAAAGAAAAGGAATTCCTTATTTAATAGAAGCTTTTAATGAACTTAACCTTGAGAATTCAGAACTAAATATCTATGGGAGAGTTTATCCAGAAATTAATAAATGGTTAAATGAGAGTTCAAACAAGAAAATTATATTTCATGGATTTAAAGACTTAACTAAAGAACTTCCTAATAATCATGTATTCGTATTTCCTTCATTGCTTGAAGGTTCAGCAAAATCTATCTATGAAGCAATGGCATCAGGCTTGCCAATAATAACAACACATAATTCGGGTTCAATTATAGAGGATAATAAAGAAGGATTTATTATTCCTGTCCAAGACAAAATTAAATTAAAAGAGAAAATGCTTTATTTTTACAATAATATTGATAGTATTAATATTATGGGAAATAGGGCTAGAAAAAAAGCTTTAGAATATACTTGGGAGAGATATGCTAAAGATGTAATAAAATATTATACTAAATAATTATATTAACTATAATATTAGTATTTATAATCATCTTGCAATAAAATTAATTCTTATTTTATTTTTTCTTAAAAATATAAAAATACCCAGTTGTAGCTTGATAATTAGTGACAAACAATGAGAAGAGCAATACAAATGGAAATAAAATTATATATACTGGAAATAAAATAAAACCAATAAATTTTTGTTTATCTGAACCAACATTTAACAATCTTAATAATACCACATAAATAGATTCGATATAACTATTTCTTTCAACTAATTTCACTTTTGTAAATTTATTGAATAAATTCATCAAGCCATATTTAGTATATCTAAAATAATCATGAGGTTCATCATGAATTGGAAATAAAAATGGAGTTGAGCCTATAAAAACTCCTCCCGGTTTTAAAACTCTCTCTAGTTCTTTTACTGCATTAAAAGGATTTTTAACATGCTCTAATACTTCTATGCAAAAGATAATATCAATTGAGTTAGATTTAAATATTGACATATCCTCTATATCGCATACATAATCAGGTTTTCTTTTTTTGTCAATATCAGTTTCTACAAATTCTAAGTTTCTGCTTTTAAGTATTCTTTTAACATCTCCACCCGAACCAATATTTACAATTTTCATATTCTTTTTGCAATATTTATCTACAGACTCATTCATTAATTTATATAAGTTTTTTCTAGAGTTTAACTTAGAAAATGCTCTTAAAACATTATAAGGGAAAAGAAGGAATTTTTTCATAATATTTTTTATAAGCTATGATTTAAATATTTTACTATATATACGGCTGTGGGACAAAAGTCCTCAACTCAATCTTCTAAAATAATAACTATTGCCTT
>CAYLKB010000033.1:5341-13782 GCA_964384165.1 uncultured Methanosarcinales archaeon | reverse complement strand
ATTTTGGAACAAAAATAGAAGTTATTATTTACTCAACTGTCAAACTTGGGATATATTCAAAAAAAACTTTTCCATTTGGCAAACCATCAAAAGGCACATAATCATTACCATCATAAGTTCCTATGCTCAAATAAGGATAACCTGAGACGGCAGGTTCACTTTGACTACCAACTTGTCCATCAAATACAATCCCAAATACTTTAATATCTCTAGTATCTATTATTTTTTGTTCCAATTTTCTTTCCATTTTTTGTTTACATTAAACCAAATAAATGACAATTCAATCAAACAAAAATGCAAGTAGATAAAATCTAATCTATCAATAAGAATAAATTCAACCACAATGCATTTTTGAAAAACCAAATAGCATTATGGCTTATAGGAGCAGCAATGTTTCTAGGAACAGACTTAAATTTTCATTTCCTAAAAACACATTTGCTGTCATGTAATTACTCATGAAACTTATCATTTAAATACTTTTGTACAATGCAGTGACATATGTCACTGCACTACACACTATACTTAATTATGGTGCTGGTGCTGGGAATTTGTGCATTTTGCTAAAGAAACTAGGATACAATGTAATTTATGCAGACCTGCCTGGAAAAACATATGACTTTGCAAAATTCAGATTTGATAAAAGAGACATCAAAATTAAAATGCTTAACTTACTTGAAACAAATATCAATGAAGAAGAATTTGATTGCATTTTATCAACTGAGGTTGTTGAACATGTTGTTGAACCTGAAAAACTTATCAAAGAATTTTCAGAAAATCTCAAAAAAGACCAGTATTTAATAGTATCAGAATCCTGTGAGTATACAGAAGACTTTGCATCTCATCTTGAGCACAATAAAATCTTTGGTGGAGACAATTTCATTGAACTAGCAGAAAAATATAATTTTAAACAAATAAAAAAAGACCCCTTCATACCACAAATGATATTTAGAAAAGAATAAATAATTTCAATTTATCCCTACTAAAATAAAAAAATTGTTTAAAATATCCCTACTAAAATGAAAAGTTTTATATAATTTGTCTACTTATTACTATATATGTATATTCAAAGAAATATTGAAGAAAAAATAAATTCTTTCATTGAAGATAGAGAAATTATTGCAATAATTGGCCCTAGACAAGTAGGTAAAACTACAACAGTAAATAAATGTTTAAGTGAATTAAAGAAAAAGAAAATTAACAGAATATCTTTTGAAGATAGAAGTATCTTATCATTGTTTGAAGAAAATATTGATGCATTTATTGAGATAAATGTAGTAGGTTATGACATTTTATTTATTGATGAAGTCCAATATTCTAAAAACTCTGGTAAAAATTTAAAATTCATATATGATAATTATAAAATAAAAATAATAATTACTGGTTCATCAGCAGTAGAGTTATCTCTAAATAGTATAAAATATCTTGTTGGGAGAATTGTTGTATTTGAAATGCAATCTTTGAGTTTCGATGAATTTTTGAGATATAATAATATTAGTTTATTCAATGTAATTAATAAAAAACTTTTCTCACAAGAAATATATAATAATTTGAAAATAGAACTTAAAGAATATATTAATTATGGGGGGTATCCTAGGATAGTAATTGAAAAAGATAAAAATAAAAAAAAAGAATTACTAAAGAATATTTACAATACTTATCTTTTAAAAGAAGTTTCAGAAATTCTTCAGTTTAAAGAAAATAGAATAATTGAGAGATTATCTAAATTTCTTGCATTACAGATTGGAGGAATTATAAATTATCAAGATTTATGTGCAAAAGTAGGATGTACTTTGTATGATATAAAAAATGCTCTATATATATTAGAAAAAACATTTATTATCTCGTTTGCAGAGAATTTCCATTCAAATAAACAAACAGAACTTGTAAAATCTCCAAAAGTATTTTTTTATGATTTAGGTATAAGAAATCAAATTTTAAATTCATTTGATGATGAATTGATTCCAGGAAATATTTATGAGGGTTTTATTGCATCAGAGATGTTAAAAAGAGAAATCAGATTAAAATATTGGAGAACTAAAAGTGGGGCTGAAGTTGATTTTGTTATAGAAAAAGGAAATAAATTAAAAGCAATTGAAGTTAAAACTTATTTAAATAATAATTCCGTTGAAAAATCTATGAGGAGTTTTATTGAAACATATCCAAATAGTAAACCATTTATAATCTCTCTTAATTACAAAGATGAAAGAATAATAGATAATAATAAAGTCTTATTTATTTCATATTATGAATTCCTAAGTGATATTTTATAAGCTTATTTTACTTATTAAATATTAGTATATTTTAAGTATTTAATAATTTAATAACAACATATAAAAACCTATATAAATCTAAAAAAATATGGCAAAAGAAATTGAAGCTAAAATACTTGGAATTAATGTTGATGAAATTGCAAAAAAAATTGAAAGTCTTGGGGGTAAAAAAAAAGAAATATTTTACAAAATTTATTCATATAAATTAGATGATGGTAGTTCTGCAATAGAGCATGCAAGGCTCAGAGATGATGGTGAGAAAATTACTTTAACTTACAAGAAAAAATATAAAGAGACATTAACAGGCACTCAAGAAATAGAATTTGAAGTATTAGATTTTGATAAAGCAGCAGATTTTATGGCAAAGATAATACCTGAAAAGAAAAAATATTATCAAGAAAGAAAAAGGTGGTTATATGAAATTGGGGATGTTGAAATATGCATTGATTTTTGGCCGAAAATAAAACCATTTCTTGAAATTGAATCAAACTCAACTGATAAAATAATTGAAATGATGAAGAAACTGGGAATTGAAAAAGAAAGTTTTGAAAACCCTGATATCACAACAATATACCTTACGGAAGGCCTTAATATTCATGATTTTGAAAAACTGACTTTTTAATTATTATTTCCATATATTTTTTAATAATTCTCACTCAAAGTGCTATACTGCACCATTGCAAAATTAATAAAAACTGCTATACTATACCATATATGGTTGACGAAATAATAAAGAATCTTTTAGACTGGAACCCTAGGTTTATATTATTATATTCATTTAGCCTCTCTTCTTAGTGCATCAAACATTATTTCTATATGCTTTTTGATTATTTCGTTTTGAATTATAACTCCTCTTTGACTACCTTTTTCATAAACACCAAGTGCTACTTTATCTCTGTATATAAAACATCCTGCTGTAGAATATTCTCCTTTTACATATTTTGTATCTCTTATATGCTCCTTATCATATTTCTCGCCAAATCTGCCCTCTGGAGTATCAACTGCAACTGAAATTGATTTAATGTTTCTCTCTTTTTTCTTCCTGAAATACTCTTTTGAATAGTAAGGCGAACTCTCAAAAAATGAATATACAGTACCAAACGATTTTATAGTTGTGTTGGGTACTTCAATTATATCATTCATAATTGTTTTTATTCCATTCTCTCCTTCAAAATATGTTACATTGTATTTATTCTGCTCTTTATTTTGTATACTTTTTAATTTCGGTAAAATACTATTTATTTTCTGTTTTTTCTCTTCCAATAATTCTAATAATTTTTCAGGCTCAACTGCTTCAAATATGTTTATATTATCTTTTAATATGTTTGATATAATACCTTTTTGTTTTAATTTTTGCAAAATTGAATAAGTAGTTGTTCTAATTAATTTAGCCTTCTTTGCAACATCATCACTTTTAGAAGGTCCAAGCTCAAGACATGATAGATAAACTTTAATTTCATTATCGTCAAGGCCCATCTCTTTTAGTTCTTCAATTGTTTCCATAAAAGAAACGAATATTCCACATTATATAAAGATGACGAATATCGACAAATAAGGATAAAATGTAATAAATGTATAGCACAATAATTTAGTAAGTTTTATAAAATTATAAATTGTTAGTATATTATGGTTAATATTGAAATTCCTGATGATTTATATGAAGAATTTGTAAAAGAAAAAGATAAATTAGATTCCACTCTATCAACAATTGAAATATTAAAGGATAAAGATTTTTTTGATGAGATAAATGTTGGACTTATGCAATTAAATGAAGGAGAGTCAAAAACTTACAGTATGGATGATATAGATAAATTGTAAGATGAGAAAAAAAGCAGAATTCTCCAATATTTTTTTAAAAAGACTTAAATCTACAGATACAATTCTTAAAGAGAAAATTAAGATAAAAATTAAGCAAATTTTACTAGACCCTGAGATAGGGATTCCACTTAAAGGAAATCTTAAGCCTATGTGGAAACTTAAAATTGGAAAATTAAGGATTATTTATAAGTTTGATAATGAGAAAGTTTATTTTGTAGCTTTAGATTTAAGAAAGAGAGTTTATAAAAAATAAATATGAGATGACGAATATCGACAACATCCATTTATATTTAATATCTTATTATTTGTTTATATGAAAAATATTCAAAAAATCACTATAATACTACTTGCATTATTGGCAGTCATCTTGTCAGGATGCTCAGGTGTTGAAGGAAATATTATTGCAGAAGATGCTAAAGAAAATGAAATGATAAAAATTACTATAGCTGAAATGAAAGCACCAGTTTCATCACCAATGACTTTAGCATATTTGATGGGTTATTTCGAAGAAGAGGGTCTTGATGTTGAAGTAAAATCTTTTAGTATAGCAAGGCTTGGTGTAGATGCAATGATAAATGGAGGTGCAGACTTTGGTATGGCTGCAGATTATGTTACAATGAATATTATGCAAAACGACAATGATATTTTCACTATTGGTACTTATTTTCAAGATGATTTAGGTATAAATATAATTGGTAAAAAATCAAGTGGAATTACAAAATTAGATGATTTAAAAGGAAAAAAAGTTGCTGCAGTTGTTGGGACAGCCCATGAAGTTAATTTATATTCTTATGCAAAAAGTGTAGGAGTAAAATATGATGAAATAAGTGTTGTTAACATGGCAGTACCAGATATGCCCTCAGCATTAATAAAAGGAGACATAGATGCATATTCTTCAATGGAGCCATTCTTAACTCCAATCGCAAAAGAAATTGGCGATGATGCAATTATATTTAAAAAACCAGAAATTTATACAGTTACAGGCCATCTTCTTGTAAATAAAAATATTGCTCAGAATAATTCTGAGATTGTAATTAAATATTTAAGAGCAGTCAATAAAGGAATAAATTATTTAGAACAAAACCCTGATGAAGCAAAAGAAATGCTTGCAAAATACTATAATACAGATATTGAAACTTTGGAACTTGTTTTACCAAACTTTGGTTTTCAATTAGACTTTAATGAAGAAAAAATAATAACAGAATTAGAAGAAGAGTTTATACTTGCAAAAGAAATGGGCAATATTAGAAATAATGCTCAAATGTCAGACTATAGAAAATACTTTTACAAAAAAGCATTTGATAGTATACAATAGTTTTTTTAAGATGAAAAAGATTAATTTGGAAATATTGTTAGGAATATCAAGTATATTTTCATTATTTCTTATATGGTGGTTAATAACTGGTTTAAATATTATTTCCGTTAGATTATTTCCTTCACCAAGTGAGGTATATATTGCATTTATTGAATCTTTCTACTCTGGAGAATATATAAAAAATGTATTTGCATCATTAAAAAGAATCTATATTGGTATATTTATTGGTTCATTAATAGGCATTATTATTGGATTTTTAACAGGACTTGAAAATTTTTCAAAAAGTATCGTTGCAACGATTATTCACACTTTAAGGCCTATACCAATTGTTGCAATGCTTCCACTAGTAATATTATGGTTTGGAATCGGAGAATTATCAAAAATATTTCTTATTTCGTGGGCAGTATTCATGCTTGTATGGATTAATACTCACATGGGTGTTAGAAGAATAAATAAAAAATATTTCTGGATAGGAAAATCAATGGAATTAAAACATTATCAAAAATTCTGGCATATTATTTTTCCAGCAACAATTCCAAATATAGTTGTAGGTCTAAGAATTGCTATACCAACTGCATTTATCGTACTCGTAGTTGCAGAATTATCAGGCTCAACATCAGGACTAGGTCATATGATATCAACATCTCATTTATTATTTAGACTTGACAGAATGCTTGTAGGAATAATCTCACTAGGTATTTTGGGAGCATTAACAGATATTATTTTTTATAAAACAATTAAAAAATTTGTACCCTGGTACAATAAAGCAATAAATGGTAGTACATAAAATAAGAATTGAGAATTTTAATTTCTCATATGAGAACAAGAGCATAATTAAAGACTTATCAATTAACATTTTTAATAAGGAGTTTATTACAATTCTTGGCCCAAGTGGTTGCGGAAAATCTACTTTACTTCACTCTATTGCAGGTTTTCTTATTCATGAAAAAGATATGATAAAAATTAACTCAAAAAATGTAGATAAGGTTGTTGAAGATATGAGAATAGTATTCCAAGACTATCCTCTATTAAAGTGGAAAACTCTTGAGCAAAATGTAAGACTTAGTATTAACAATATGTCCAAAAAGAAAAAAATAGAAATTACATCAAGATATTTAAAAGAAGTAGGACTTTGCGGATATGAAAATTATTATCCCTACCAACTATCGGGAGGAATGGCTCAGAGAGGTGCTTTAGCCACAGCTTTTGCAGCAAAACCAAAACTGCTATTAATGGACGAACCGTTTGGAGCTCTTGATGCTTTAACTAAGAAGAAGATGCAGAAAACTCTTCTCAATATTTGGGAGAAAAATAAAACAACAATTGTTATGATAACACATGACATTGAAGAAGCCATACTTCTATCAGACAGAATTATTATACTTTCTCAAAGACCAGCAACAATTTTAAAAGAATTTGAAATAATATTTAATAGACCAAGAGAAGAAAACATAATTTATACAAAAGAATTCACACAAATGAAAAAGAATATCATGAATTATTTAAAGTAAACTTATGAAACACTCCAATATCAATGGAGTAAAATGGAAAATCACTCCAGAGCCAATGGAGTAAATTTATAAATAAACAAATATATAATATAATATGATTGAAAAAGAATTATTAAAAAAAATTATAATGGACCAAAGAGAATTATTAAATGATGAATATGTTATAAGAGATAAATTAAAAATAATAGAAAAAAAGTTTAAGACAGATGATATAATAATAATTACGGGAATTAGAAGATGTGGAAAGTCAGTATTATTATCACAAATAAGAGATTCTCAAAAAGAAAAAGATTATTATATAAATTTTGATGATGAAAGATTAAACAAGTTTGAATTAGAAGACTTTGAAATATTACTTGAATGTTTTGAAGAATTATTTGGGGCTCAAAAAATATTTTATTTTGATGAAATTCAAAATATCGTGGAATGGGAAAAATTTGTTAGAAGATTAAATGATTATAAAAATAAAATATATATTACAGGTTCTAATGCAAATTTACTATCAAAAGAATTGGGTACCCATCTTACAGGAAGATATGTGCCAGTTGAACTTTTTCCAGCTAGCTTTAAAGAATATTTATTATTTAGAAATTTTAAATTAGAAAAAAACGATATTTATAAGAGTGAAAAAATCTCAAAAATAAAAAAACTTTTTAGTGAATATGTGAGAGAAGGAGGTTTTTTTAAATATCTGAAAAACAAAGATAGAGATTTTTTCAAGATTCTATTTGATAATATATTTTATAGAGATATTGTTGCAAGGTATAAAATATCGCATGAAAAGTCATTGAAAGATATTTATTATTTTTTAATATCTAATATTTCAAAAGAGTTTAGTTATTCAACATTAAAGTCAATATCAAATATTTCAAGCATTACAACAATTAAAGATTATATAGAATATATGGAAAATAGTTATTTGGTATTTGAAATATATATATATGACGACTCATTAAAAAGGCAGTTAATTAACCCAAAGAAAATTTATTCTATTGACTCAGCTTTATCTAGTTCAATATCATTTAGATTTAGTGAGGATTATGGTAGAATACTAGAAAATTTGGTTTTCTTAGAATTGAAAAGAAGAAATTATGAAGTCTTTTATCATAGAAAAAATAAAGAATGCGATTTCTTAATAAGACAAGGTATAGAAATTGAAACAGCAATTCAGGTTACTGTATCACTCAGAGATGAAATAACAAGAAAAAGAGAGTTCGATGGACTAATTGATGCTATGAATTCTTATCAGTTAAATCAAGGTCTTATATTAACCAATGATGAAGAAGGTGAGGAGATAATTAATGGAAAAAAGATTATAATAAAACCAGTATGGAAATGGTTAATTCAATAAAAATGTATTTTTCACAATTTATTATTCCAGTCAAATAATATTGGTATTAAAGTTTCATACTCTTGTTCTATTTCTCAAGACCATCCCACAAGCAATCAAAAATATTTGCCTGCATCTTTGCAAGCTCAGGCTCTTTAATATAAATTCCAATTTGCTCCTTTTCATTTGCTTTAACA
>CAYLKB010000033.1:0-5315 GCA_964384165.1 uncultured Methanosarcinales archaeon | reverse complement strand
CTTTATTTCTCTCAATTGAGGAGTATCTTCTGTAATTGTTCTAATTGAAATATTTTTCTCCTTTCTTCTTCTACGAAATCCCAAATGAAAATATGGTTTATAATCAAGAATTTTTGAAGACAAATAACATCTCCAGTTCACATTTGGTTTTTCAAGTAACTTTAGAGTAATTGTTTTAAAACCTTCTTCTCCTTCATATACTTCAATATTTGGCTTTTCAACTGAAGTTTGTCTAAGCTCTTCTAATTCATTGCTAATTCTCGTAAGAAGTTCTTTCTTTCTCTCTCTTTCATCATCAAGAAGTTCTTGAATTCTATTTGGAGATGCTGCTGAATAATACTTAATACCAGACTTTATAACCTCGCTAATAAATCCCTTTTCTTTTAATAATTTTAAAATATAATATGAAGCTCCTCTTTGTATTTTAGATTTCCGAGCAATCTCACTTGCTTTGGAGAGTCCAAGCTTTAGTGTATTCAAATAAACTATCGCTTCCTGTTTTGATAGACCCATTTCAACTAGTGTCTCAAGTATTTCCATATACTAAATATTATATTTTAATTTATAAACATGACTAATTGGTGTCAAAAAATTAGCACCAGAAAGTTAAATTCTAATTAATATTACCAAAACATACATGAAATATAAATTAAACCCAGTATTAATATTAACTTCAATATTATTCCTAACAATAATTTCAGGATGCACAAGTGAAAAAATAACAGGAAATATAATAGCAAATAATGCAAATGAAAAAGAACTAACAATAGGTGCAATTCTACCACTATCAGGCCCAGCATCAGGCCTTGGTGAAGAACTTCTTGAGGGAGCAATGTGGAAAATAGAACAACTTGAAAATCAAGGCTACAAAGTAAATCTAATAGTTGAAGACTCAGAATCAAACTCAAAAACAGCATCTATTGCATACAGAAAACTAGTTGACATAGACAATGTAAAAATCATATACACAGCCCAGTCATCAGTTGGCCTGACATTAAAAGAAATGTCAGAAAAAGACCAAATTCTGCACTATGCTGTAAACGCACACCCAGAAATGACAACTAACACAGAATTAGTAATCAGGCATTCAAACATTGCAACTGAAGATGCTAAAGTAATAAGTGAAAAAATAATAGAAAACAACAACAAAAACATTGCAATAATATATCAAAACGATGATTGGGGAATCTCATTAAAGAATGAAATAAACAATATTCTAACAAACAACAATATTAAATCAATAAGTATAGCTGTAGACCAAACGACATCATCATTTGAATCTGAACTACTAAAAACAAAACAAACAAATACTGATGGAATTGTTATAATTACAGTAGGCCAGTCATCAGGCCAGATAATAAAAGAACTAAAAGACTCTGGATTTTTTGGTGACATTTACTCATCAATAGGCCTTATCTTAACTCCAAAAATATTTGAAACTTATTCAAAAAGTTTAAAGGGAACTAATTATCACACTTATCAAAATAACGAATTATTTGAAATAGACTTCAAAGAAAAATTTAACAAAGACCCATCATTATTTGCAGTAATAGGTTATTCTGATATTCAGTTCATACATAATGCTTTCCAAGAAGTTGGAAACGACCCTCAAAAAATCGCAACATACTTCAAATCACAAGAAGAACTAATAGGTAAATATGAAAAAGTTAAAGTCTCAGGAAATGGAGATTTAATCACAAAAACAGTAATGGAGAAATATGAATAAAATAGAATATTTATTTACATTCTATAAAAGTTTATAAATATTATAATCTATAATAAATTATGATGAATATAGATAGAGATATAATATTAAAAACTATCAAGTACAATAAGCAACAATTAAAGATTTTTGGAGTAAAAAAATTAATTCTTTTTGGTTCATATGCAAGAAATGAACATAATCTTAATTCTGATATTGATTTATTGGTAGAATTTAAAAAAGACAGAGGAAATTACAGGGATTATCTTGATTTACTTCATTTCTTGGAAGATATATTTAATAAAAAAATTGATTTGGGTGAAACAAACTCATTAAGAAAAGAGTTAAAACCTTATATATTAGAGGGGGTAAAATATGAAACGACAATTTAAAAGTTATCTTAATGATATTCTTGAAGAAATTATAATTATTATTGAAGCAACTAATGATATAACATTTGAAGATTTTAAAAATGATAAAATATTAATAAGAGCCATTACAAGATCTTTTGAAATAATTGGAGAAGCTGTAATTCATATTCCTAATGAAATTAAAGAGAAATATGATAATATCAAATGGAGGGATATAAAGGATTTTAGAAATGTCATAATACATAAATATTGGGGAATAGAATTAGAGAGAGAATGGGATATAATAAAAAATGAACTAGAAACATTAAAATTGCAAATTGAAATAATAATAAATAATGAAAATAATTAATATTTTTCTCACTCAATTCTTCTAATCTCAATCTCTCCAGGCTCATCCCATCCTTTATTATCAAATGTAATAACATCAGAATACCCTTCATACATATCAATTGAATTCAAATAATTCGCAACACCAAAAGACCCCTCAGCTCCATTCTGCATAGCTTCAATCACAAGCATTGTTGCATCATAAGCCCTTGCAGCACTAGGGCCATAATTATCATTACCAAATCTTTCAATATATTTCTTTTTAAACTCATTTTCTCTAGTATATGAACTTGGAGCTGGATAATAAAATCCTTTTACATATTCATAATAATTGTCAATATAAGTCTGACTAACTGAATAAGTATATGGCAAATAATGGGGAACTAAAACCTCTGCTTCATACATTTGTTTGGAAAAAATTCCAGATAAATCTTCATCAGGGAGCATTGAAAAAATTGCTTCAGGTATTTGTTTTTTTATCTTTGAAATCTCTGTTCTAAAATCATCCCCATCTAAATAATATATTTCAATTACATTAATACCATTATTTTCTTCTATAAAAAAATCAACTAAACTTCTTGACCAGGAATTTTGTGAAGATACAATTACAATTTTATTATAATCATTCAAATTCATATGTTCAATAATTTTTTTAATATGTTCTCTTTCACTTGGAAAAACACTAAAAAAATAGTTTGAATTATCAATATTATCATTTCCAACCCATGGAGAAATAAACAAAACTTCTTTCTCCAAAGAAATCGGCATTATAACCTCAGAAAACTCTGCCCATGAAGGACCAATTATAACATCAGCACCATCAACTTCAATTAATTTTCTAGCAGCAGTAATTGTTTGCTTCATATCTGAATTTGTATTTTCAATAACATAATCAACATCAACTTCTGAGTCTTCAATTGCCATTATAAATCCATTTTTTGCACTCTCACCAGCAAAGACAGCATAACCTGAAAGAGAAAACAAACCTCCAATCTTTATTTTATCATTATTTATTACATCATCAACTACAACATTTCCCGTAATTTTATTTTCAGAGCATCCCGAAGTTATCATGAACACTATAACTATCATTAAATTTATGATTAATTTCTTATTTTCCATGACTAAAGAGAATCAAAATAATAATATAAACAAATTTGCCCCCTTAGTAGGATAAAGTTTATATATTTAATATAATTAGCAATTAGAATGGATGAAGATATTTTAAAAGATTTAGGATTTAGTGGTGGAGAAATAAAAGTATATTTTGCTCTTCTTGAACTCCAAGAAGCAAGCATTGGAGAAATAAACAAAAGAGCTCAAATAACACCTTCTAAGACATATATAATATTAGATAAATTAATTGCAAAAGGAGTAATATCATATTCAATGAAAGGCAAAATTAAACAATTTCAAGCATTAAATCCTAGAAAACTCCTTGAGATATTAAATGAAAGACAAAAAAAAATTGACATGCAGAAAAAAGAAATAGAACAAATTCTTCCCAGACTTGAAGCAAAAAAAAAAGAAAAAAAACAATTTTCAACTGTATATCAAGGTTATGAAGGAATGAAAACACTCTATGATGAAATAATTGATTACTGCAATAGAAATAAAGAAAATTTTATTGGTTTTGCAATGCAAAATGAAGAATATGAAAATGATGTTTTAATGTATTTTTTCAAAAGATATGACAAAATAAGAGAAGAGATGAAAATAAAAACACAGCTTATAGCATCAAATGATAAAATAGAACTTAGAAAACACAATTCAAAATATCTCAAATTCAAATTCATTGACTTTAAACTTCCAACAGGCTTAATTATATGGGGAGACAATGTAGCTTATCTTAGTTGGACAGAAAAACCAAGTGGGTTTGTAATACATAGCGTTGATGTAGCAAAAAGCAATAAAGATTTTTTCAAAGAAATGTGGAATAGAGGAATTAAATAAATATATTATAATTAAATTTTAATCATAAGACAAACATGAAGGTTCTTCAAGCAATTCAGTAGGACAATATTTTCTAGTACATCCAAGAGAACCATTTTCTCCGATATTACAATTATTGCACCCATCAAACCATGAACTACAACCATTAGGTATTACATTACCATAAGCATCCTGAAGTGTATCATTATTATTATTTTCAGTTGGGATATATCCTCTAGGAAAATCACAAACCTGAACACACTGCATAGTACAAATCTCTGCATCAGGGTCATTTCTACATGCACTTTCACATTCACTAAAGACTCCTCCTCCAGCAGTGCAGACTTGCTCAGATATGAAAATACATTCATTAAATTCTTCAAGCCATTCTCCATCATTTTCAACACAATAAGACTCTACTGTATAATTTGGTGTTTTGTTTTCATTTATATCCGAATTATTTGATGAACCATTTGTATCAGTTAAATTTGTATATTGTTTAGTAAAAGTATTTTTTCCATCACTGCATTGTTCAGGATACGACTCCATTACAGGAAATCCAGCCTCAACACAATCTTCAAATGAATTGATATCATTTTCCATATCACTACAACCCGCTAATATTAATAATAATATTGCAGAAAGTCCAAGCAAAATATTTTTTTTTATTGCCATAATATATAAATAAAAATCCTTATTTATAAAAGAATTGATAACTTCAATAATGATTAAAGTTTAGTCATATCATATCTTTCATATTTATATATTTTCAAATTCATCGCTTCTTTCCAATCAGCAATTATATGCCTAAACTTCTGCCTTAAATGCATTCTAATTTGTTCAAGATGCTCATGGTCTTTTGCAATAATAGGGAGTGTCATATTATAATTATGGACAGAAATTTGTTAAAAAATATTATACTAGACCAAAATAATTATCAAATAGATATTATATATAGAAAAGAATTTGAAAAAACTAAAGAA
>CAYLKB010000032.1:0-14444 GCA_964384165.1 uncultured Methanosarcinales archaeon | reverse complement strand
TATTATTTATTTGAAAGAATAATGAGATGGTGACATATGTCATGTCGTTACACATTGAGATTTTTAATAATAACCTTTAAAAAGCACTACTCATTACTTTTTAATATTGAATTACCTCTATAATAGTGGTTTTCATGCAAATAATTGCAAAAATGGCAGAGCTTAGAAGAGAATATGTAATCCCGCTAAGGAGAAGGACAAGGACCGCTCCAAAGTGGAGAAGGAGTAAAAAAGCTGTGTCTGTTTTGAAGGATTTCATTAGGAAACACATGAAGACAGACAATATAGTTATCTGCAGTGAACTAAATGAGACAATTTGGGAGAGAGGAATAAAGAATCCTCCTTCAAAATTATCCATAGTTGCTGTTAAAGGAGATTTTGGAGGTTCAGAAAGAACTTTAGTAAATCTTTTGGAAGTTGGAGTAGAAAAACAAATTGAACTTTACTCAGTTATGAAACAACAAGCTGGTTCATCAGCACAAGTTAAAGATGCAGATGTTAAAGAGCAAGTAAAGAAGGGTGATAAAGTCAAAGATGCTGAGGCAGATGAGATTGATGATGTTTCTGATGTAAAGGAAGAAGTAAAGGTAGAAGAAACTGCAGAAGTTAAAAAACAAGATGCAGAGGAAACAAAAAAACCAACTGGAAAAAAAAAAGAGGTAAAAAAAGATGAGTAAATTAGTTGAAGAGCTCAAAAAGAATAAAGAAATTAAAGCTCCAGAGTGGTCTGAATTTGTTAAAACAGGTGCTCATAAGCAAAGGCCTCCAGTAAATCCTGATTGGTGGTTTGTAAGAGCAGCATCTGTTTTAGGAAAAGTTAAGAAATTTGGTCCAGTTGGAACAAATAATTTAGCTAAACAATATGGTGGAAGAAAGAATAGAGGCCATAAGCCAGAAAGAAAATATTCAGGTTCTAGAAATATTGTTAGAAAATGTTTGCAGCAACTTGAAAAAGCAGGTTACATTAAACAAGTTAAAGAGCCAAAGTCTGGGAAAATAATTACTAAAGAAGGAAGTGAGCTTTTAAAGAGGGTTAACTGAGAATGGAAGGAATTATTATTAATTACAGAAGAGGAAAAAGAACTCAGACTACAAATCAGATGATAGTTGTTGTTCCAGAATATGATAAAGATAAAGCGAAGTCTTTAATTGGAAAAACTGCTGTTTTTACTTGTGATGGTAAAAATAAAACTCAGATAAAAGGTAAAGTTTCCGCTCTTCATGGTAACAAGGGAGCAGTTAGAGTTATTTTTGAAAAAGGGATGCCGGGCCAGGCAATAGGAGGAAAGATTAGTCTTAATTAAAAATGGCAAAACTTAGAAAATGGTGTGCTTATAGGACTATTGAGAGACCTTATACTAGGTGGTCTAAAGCAAGAAAAAAAGCATTTGTGAAGTCAAGGCCAGGAAAGAAAGTAATTAAATTTGACATGGGAGATTTAAAGGGAGGTTTTGGTCAGTTTGATTTATGTTTGAAATTAGTTTCAAAAGATTTGGCAAATGTTAGAGCAAATGCAATTGAGTCTGCTAGAATTGCGGCTTTGAAAAGACTTGAGACAAATCTTGGTAGGAATGGTTTTTATTTTAGAATTAAAGCAGTTCCTCATCATGTAATTAGAGAAAATCCTCTAGCTGCTGGTGCGGGAGCAGATAGGCTTTCAACAGGAATGAAACACTCATTTGGAAAGACTATTGGTACTGCGGCTAAAATAGAAAAAGGCCAAACAGTTTTTGAGGTTTATTTACCTAAAACTCAGGAAAATCAGGGAAGAAACATTTTAAAAGTTGCATCTAATAAATTACCTCTTAGAGTAACAATTGTTGCTGAAAAAAGAACTGCTGTTGAACTTACCAATAAACAGAAGGAAGCAATTGCTGTTGAGGAAGCTAAAAGGGCGGCTGTTGAAGCTAAAAGAAAGGCTCAAGAAAAAGCTGCTGAAGAGAAAGCAAAAGCATCAACAGACAAGTAAATTTAAAAATACTTGTTTGATTGCTATTATTATAATGGCTCTGTGGTCTAGTCTGGACAAGGTCACTTGTCCTGACGGACTGCGTTTAAGTTGGTCGGCTCATCCGCCGACTATGTCATCAGCCTTATATTTGAAGGTTGATTTAGCTTAAATATTATGGCCCTGTGGTCTAGTCTGGATATGACATCAGCCTTCTAAGCTGAGGGTCGAGGGTTCGAATCCCTCCGGGGTCGCTTAAAATAAAAAAACATATTAAAATGTTTTACAATTGAAGTATAATTATTTAATTGTACCTTCTTTTGGCAATATTTACTAAAAAAGTTTATAAATAGATTGGTGTTACTTTAGTTATATTCTGGTAATCCTCCGATGGTGTAGTCCGGCCAATCATTTCGGCCTTTCGAGCCGAGGACCTGGGTTCAAATCCCGGTCGGAGGGCTTCTATAAACACTAAGACAGAGAACTTTTTATTCAAATATCAAGAATTTTAAATTCTACATAATGATTTGACAATTTTTATGTATTTAAGAGTGAAAGAATTATTATTAATTTTTAAATTTAAACTAAAATTAACAGTAAAAGTGCAAACTAAAATCTAAAATAAAATACTGACCCAAAGGTTTATAAACCTGCAGAATTTTTGGTCATGGTTCCTAAGAAAAAATCAAGACCAAATATGTTTAACACTACAACTGCAGGCTTAGCAGTTCTTAAACAAGAACTGAAAGAGACTAAAATCCTCAATTTTATTGACATGGAATGTCCTAAATTATATGGATATCCAGTCTCAGAAATTATTACTAGTCATATAGTTAAAAATGTTCTCAATATTTCTACTTACACACAAACTTCTGAAGAACTTTCTGAAATTCCTGAATTTCATAGTTCTGCATACAGAACAACTTTAGCTCGTAATATTCGTAGAGTTGGAAGACTTGAAAATTATAATTTTCCATTAAGTATGTTTAGAACATACTTCATTAAAAAATTTGGAATTAATTCAAATGAGATAAGAATTGTTGTTGACGGAACAACAATTGAAGTTTCTCAAGATTCTAAATATGAAGGAGCTAGTTGGGTTTGGGATAATGCCCAATCTAAGAATGTCTGGGGATTTGAAGTTACAATTATTGCAATAATAGGAAATGGATTTTACTTGCCCATTCATTTTGAATTTGGGGAAATGTCAAAAGAGGATTTGCATACTATATTTTTGGTAATTAGAATGAAAACAAAAGCTAATATTGTACTTTTTGATGGAGGTTATGCTTGTGATAAATTCTTTGAGAATTTAACTCAAAGTGGATTTGAATTTTATACTAAGATACCAATTAATTGGTGGTTTAATAATGGTAAAAATGAACAAACTAGAGATTTAAAGAAACAAACTTCTTTTTCTAAAAATAAGAAATTCTATACAATTAAAGCTTTTAGAGTTAAAAATGAAAAACCCACAGAGATTGCATACAATCTCTGTTTCAAAAAAGACGACCCTAGAGTCTTATTAACAAACAATCTTAAAGAGGATATTTCAGAACTAGCTTTTGAAGAGTTCTTCAAAAGATGGGATATTGAAACTTGTAACAATGAGTTAAAGGATAATTTCTGTTTTGAGAAATTACCAATTAAAGATAAATGTGGTATAATAGGGTATATTCTTTCTTGTCTTTTAGCATTAAATTTGATGACTCTCATTAAATTTAAACACCGAGAAAATCTTGGAAAAGTATTCAATAAAGGATTTAAGAAAATTATTCGTTGGTTAATTAAAGTCAAAGCTAAATGGAATTCATATTCTAAAATGTCTAAACTTACAAGGTTTAGAAAAAAATTTAGATTCAAATGGTTTTTTGAAGAATATCATTTAACTTAAAGTCCATTAATTAAGTTAAATATGAGTAATTTTAAAGACAAACCTAATTTTTATTATCTAAGAATTTTAAGTAAGATTGATTTTTAAAACTGAATATGTAAAATAAGAATCAAATTCTTAGATTTATACTAATAATTAATATTAAAAAAATTGAAAAATTAATTTTGAAAATTGAAAATCTTAGTTTTTAATATTAGTTTGCACTTTTACTGACATACCAAAATATTACTTATTATAACTATGAAATTATAATAACAAAAATTTTTAAATAACAACATATAAATATATATTGAATTTACTTTCAAATTTAAAAACACAAAAATTACTTTAAATTAATAGTGAAGCAATTTATCTTATCATCAAAATGCATAAAAATATAAGTTTATTTAAGGCACTTGGAGAAGAAACCCGTTATAAAATAATTGAAGTTTTACTTCAAGGTGAGATTTGTGCTTGTGAAATTCCTAAACTAATAAACAGAACACAATCAAACACTTCAATGCATCTTGCTAAATTAAATGATTTAGGTATCATACAGTTTAGAAAAGATGGTAAAATGGTAATTTATTCAATAAAAGATAAAAGAGTTTATGATGTGTTTAAAGCACTTGGAAATTTGCAAGGTAAAATACAAAGTCCTTGTTGTATAAAGATAAAGAAAAAATGAAAAAAGGTTGGAAAGTATTTTTGATAAGATGAAAAAAGTAGTTACAAAAGCAGTAGATTGCTGTAAATACTAAATAAAAAAATGGTTAAAGAAATTAAAGTATTAGGAAGTGGTTGTCCAAATTGTATTAGACTTGAGAACAATGTTAAATTAGCACTTGAAAAAAGTGGAATAGATGTAAAAATTACAAAAATAACTGATATAACTAAAATAATGGAATATGGTGTTATGTCAACTCCGGCATTAGTTTTTGATGAAAATGTTGTAAGTTATGGTAAAGTAAATGATGTTAATGAAATAGTAGATTTATTAAAAAAATAAAAATGAATTTTAAATTTTTGAGTATTGTGTTGATATTGGTATTTTTGTTATTAATAATTAGTTTATTTTTTATTCATTTTAATACTGCCAATGTTAATATAAATCAGTCTAGTGTTAATAATATATTAAAACTAGGATATTGTCCAACTATGGAAAATAATGCAAATAAAATTGCATTAAGTAATAAAAATATTCATTTAATAAAATATTCTAGTACAATAGATGTCTTAAAAGATTTAAATGAAAATAAAATTGATATTGGACTTGTTGGTAGAGTTGCTAAATCAGATGAATTAAAAAAAGAGTTTAATGAGTTAAGATTAGATAAAGGTTTTACTCTTGTTAATTCTCAAAAAAAAATAATACCTTATTATCAATTAAAAAATATTCAAATACATACTTATTTACATAAAGAAGAAGTTCAAAATTTTTTAGGTAATATTGATAATGTTATTTTTTATGAAAGTATAAAGGATATTAAATCAAATGAAATATTGTTAATTGATTGGACCGATTATAGTGAAGATTATGAGTTATTAATTCCAATTGATGAAAACAATATGAAAATTGAAAAATTTAGAATACCTGTTTTGTATTCTTACATTAATTTAAACAATTTAGAACTAACATACAACTAACATATAAACCAGTTAAAACTAACATATAAATAATTTAAAAATGAAAAAACAAAAAAGTATTGAAAATTTTGAAAAAGTCAACAATTCTCAAAATATGCCTTCAAAAAGCACAAATTTTAAGAGTTCGCAAGGCTCATCTCATAAAATTAGCACTTTCTCAAAGTCCTCTAATTACAAAACTATCTCATTAGTATTGATATTTTTTTTAATATTTTTATTAGTTATTTTAATCTCATTAATTAATGGAAATAATAATGATGTAGAGAATAACTATATAACATTAACTAATAAAGAGTATAAGAATATTTCACTTGAAGTATATCATTTTCATGGTAATAATCAATGTGTATCTTGCATAGCTGTTGGTGATTTAGCAGAAAAAACTATCAATACTTATTTTAAAGAAGAACTTGAAACAGGCAAGATAGAGTTTGCTCATATTAATGGAGAACTTGAAGAGAATAGAGATTTAGTATTAAAATATGAAGCAACAGGTTCATCATTATGGATTGGTACGTATCTTGATGGTAAGTTCAATAAAGAAGAGAATACAAGAGTTTGGTATAAAATCAATAATGAACAAGATTATATGACATACTTAAAAAGTGAAATTGAAAAAAGATTAAGTGGTGATTTAAGTTAAAATGGGTTTAATGGAGTTTATGGAAATTATGGGTACAAGTGATGTTGCTATAGTTGCTGCATTTTTTATAGGTCTTATGATGGCAATAAGTCCTTGTCCACTTGCAACAAATATTACAGCGATTGCATTTGTATCAAAAAATATAACCAATAAATTCAAAACATTAATGATTGGTTTTTCTTATACTCTAGGAAGAATGTTTACTTATGTATTTATTGCATCATTAATTGTTTATTTTGGTTTAAATACTCAATCAATCTCATTTTTTTTACAAAAAAATGGTGAAATAATAATAGGACCTTTAATGATTTTAATTAGTCTTATATTATTACAAGTAATTAATTTTAGTTTTATTAAAGGTAAATCTAAAAAACTTGAAAATCTTAAATTAAAATTGTCTGAAAAAGGTTATATTGGAAGTTTTTTTTTAGGAATTATATTTGCTCTAGCATTTTGTCCTTTTAGTGCTGTTTTATTTTTTGGTATGTTGATACCTCTTGCTCTAAAAGCTGGTGATGGAATAATAATTCCGTCCATATTTTCATTTGCAACAGGGCTTCCAGTAATTATTATGTCTATAATACTTGTGTATAGTGTTTCAAGTTTAGGTAAAGTTATGAATAAAATTCAAATATTTGAAAAATATACTAGAATTGTTGTAGGAGTTATTTTTATGATTGTAGGTTTATATTATTTAACTAAATTAATAGGAGTGTTTTAAAAATGGATAAAAAAGAGTATAACATCATGTTTTGGATGTTATTTACATTTGGTTTATTTTATTTTATTCCATATCAAAGTAAATGGTTTGAAACATCAGTAATAGGAGGCATTAATTTACTTAATGAATATGCAAAACAACATGTTTTAACTTGTCTTATTCCAGCTTTATTTATTGCAGGAGCTATAGGAGTTTTTATTAAAAAGGATGCTGTTTTAAAACTACTTGGTTCTAAAACAAAAAAATATATTTCATATAGTGTAGCTTCAGTTTCTGGAGCTATTTTAGCAGTATGTTCATGTACAATTCTACCAATTTTTGCAGGAATTAGAAGTAGAGGTGCAGGTCTTGGACCTGCAATTACATTTTTATTTTCAGGTCCTGCAATCAATATTGCAGCAATATTTCTTACTATGAGTGTTTTGGGTTATGAGATAGGTTTAGCAAGAATAATAGCTTCAATTAGTATTGCAATTATTGTAGGACTTACTATGGCATTTATATTTAGGGAAAAAATTGCAGAAGGTAAATTGTTTATTGCAGAAGATAAGAAAATAGATTTATCTAAATCTATTATTTCTATTTTTTTAATTTCATTAATTGGAATTTTAATTGTAAATGGTTTGCAAATAGATAAAATTATGAAATATATTTTTATTGGATTATTAGTGTTAATAATTGTTTTAATTGCTATATTTAAATTTTCAAAAGATCTAACTAAAAGTTGGCTTGAAGAGACATGGAGTTTTTCCAAATTAATTTTACCTATGCTTTTTATTGGTGTATTTATTGCAGGTTTTGTTATGCCATTAATTCCTGAAACTTTAATTACAAATCTTGTTGGAGAAAATACTATTCTTAGTAATTTAATAGCATCAGTTTTTGGAGCTTTTATGTATTTTTCAACACTTACTGAAGTTCCTATCCTTCAAGCTTTGATTGCAAAAGGAATGCATGATGGGCCTGCTCTTGCATTATTGTTAGCAGGACCTGCTTTAAGTCTTCCAAATATGCTTGTAGTTAGAAACCTTATAGGTAATAAAAAAACTGCAATATATATTTCATTAGTGATTTTTTATTCTACAATTGCAGGATTTATTTTTGGCTATTTGATTTAATTTATTTTTTTAGTTTTCTTTAATTATTATTGACTAATCAAATTTAGGATTAAAATCTATTATAAAAAAGTTTTGTTATATATTTTAATTTAATGATATTACATTAATCTAAAGTTTGACACTTTATGCTTAAAAATAGTAAATTCTAGTGTTTAAGACAAATTTTTACATACAGAAATTAAGTAGTTGGTGAAATAATTTTCATTTGTTTCAAAAGTTCTTTTATTCTTTTAATATTTTTTAATTACTTTTTATTCTTTCTTTACTTCGCTCTTGATTTGCAGTATACAGATAGTTCCTGCTTTATAAGTTCTGCTACTGATTTCATCTGCCACTCAAATATGTTCATCTGCTAAGAAGAATATGAAACAAAAAAAGTGGGATATGAAACCTAAAAAAATTACTTGAAAAAAAGTTGATTTAACAAATAATGAAATGAAAATATCGTTAAGGCAGATGAAACTAAAAATTTCAAAATGTTCATCTGCTCATAGGATATGAACCCAGACCGGTCGGAGGGCTTTAATAAAAAAGGATTCGAACATTTCTATATCAATTAATATAATTGAGATTTTCTATTCTAAAAAATGACTCCATTAGTTATGTTCTAAAAATAGTCTGCCTTTATTATTTTTAATAAAATTTTGATATTAAATAACTTGACTTTATAAATAATTAATTAATCTTATTATATATGACAATGAATAAAATTTGTTTAATAACGGGAGCAAATAGTGAAATTGGGAAAGAATGTGCTATTGAAGTTGCTAAACAACATTATCCAGTTCTTCTTTTAGTTAGAAATTCCTAAAAATCTAAAGATGCTTTTAAGGAAATTAAAGAAAGATCAAATTCTAATAATGTTGAAATGTTTTATGTTGATTTATAATCTCAAAATTCTATTCGAAAAATAGTTGAAAAAATTAAAAAAAAATATTCAAAAATTGACATTTTAGTTAATAATGCAGGAGTTGTTAAAAAAAATGTGAATTAACAAAGGATTCTATAGAAACAACTTTAGCAGTTATTTATTTTGCACCATTTTTATTAACTAACCTTTTATTAGATTTAATAAAAAAATCTTCTTCTGGGAAAATAATCAATGTTACTTCTGTTCTTTTTATAAAGGGTAAATATTTCTAAGCAGTCAAAAGAATCTCAAATAATCCTAAATAAAATAAGAAATTTAGTAAAAGAACTTTCCTCCTAATTTTAATGAACAATTAATATACGGAGTTCCTGCATTTAAATTGAATGAAAAACTTATAATCTGTTATGCTGCTTTCAAAAAACATATTGGGATATATCCAGAACCATATACAATTGAATATTTTAAAAATGAGTTAGGAAAATACGATATATCAAAGGTGCAATTAAATTATATTTGGATAAATAAATTCCTTGTGATTTAATTAAAAGAATAATTCAATATAAAATTAATGCTATAATAACTTATAAATAATAATTTAAAATATTTTTATCTTACGAAAAATTTGATTTTTTTTATTTTGAGAAATATTGTGGCATTTGATTTTTATTGAAAAAGATTTAATATAAAATAATTTTGATTTTCTATTAGTATTTTATCTTAGTAATGTTGGCTCATATTTTGATAGGTTTTTTGGGAAATTAATTGATTTGAATAATTATTAGTATATTCTTGTTTCATTTACTATATTTTTATTGATTATATAAGGTATATTGTGCTTGGGTAGAAGTTTTTAACTTCGAGAACACGATATATCTGAGCGAGCAAAGATAAGTGGAGAAGAGACTAAAGGAAAAATTTTTGTGGACGATTATATGATGAATTATTTTTTAATTATTTTTTGAGTTAATGTTGTTTTGCATATGCATTTAATTTATTAATAGATTTGTTGTTAATAGTTAATTGCAAAATTTATCAAATGCTTGGAATTTATAATAATGATATGTTCATATTTGAAATTTTTTACAGAATTATATTCTATGCTAGTTTGTTATATTATATAATTTAATATTAAAGTGGCTTTGCCTTAGAATATCATTTTTCTAATGGTGCCCTTTCGAGCAATTATGAATATATATAAAAAAAGACTCTCAATAATTAATAAATAAATTCTTGGATGTCGCGCAAGACTGCGCTAGCACGACACATCCCAGCATAGGGACATCTTTATATTATGAATTTATATTATGGCTCTCATTTTAATGACACCATTTGACTTTCTGGACAAAGCTATTAAAGTGATTAATTTATAAACTATTAAGTTTTAAGTATATTATGGCTAAAAAGAAAGTTTCTGGAGGTGAAGTTCATGAAATCCCTGATGATATGGCTAACCAAATTATTTTGTTACCTGATATCTTAAAGATATGGGAAGATTTGTCTTCGCTTGCTAGAAATGAGTGGATTTGTTGGGTAGAGTCAGCAAATAAAGATGAAACAAGAAATAAGAGAATAAAATGGATGTTAACACATTTAAGGAATGGAAAAAAAAGACCTTGTAATTGGCAGGGGTGTATACACAGAAAAAAGAAAGAATTGGAAGAGTAATTTGATTTAGTAAAATAATAATAATTCATGGTCAAAATGATGCAATTATTTCTTCAAAATTAAGTTATGATTTGTTAAATTAATTAGAAATTGAAAATAAAGAATATATTTTAATTGAAGAAATGGGTCATAATAATATGTATATAAATTTTGTATATGATAGGATTATAAATTTTTTAAATTATTTATTTTTTAAATTAATTCTTTACATGTATTTACTATAAATAATTAATATTAAAGTTTATAAAATATACTAATTTCATTAAAATATGAGTATTAATGATAAAATCTCTGTTGTTATTCCTGCATACAATGAAGAGATTAGATTGGCTAGAAATTTGCCAAAAATAATTGATTTTATGAGTCAGAATTTTAAAATTTTTGATATTATTATTGTTGATGATGGTTCAACTGATAAAACTGTAGATATTTGCAAAAAATATTTGAAGAAATGTTCATTAGTTATTTTGAAGAATAAAAATAATATGGGTAAGGGATTTTCTGTAAAAAAAGGGGTACTAAAAGCAAAAGGTGATTATATTTTAGTTACAGATAGTGATTTGTCAACACCTATAGAAGAATTATCAAAATTATTAGAGTATTCAAAAAGTAATGATGTTATAATTGGTTCAAGAAGTATTGATGAAAGTATTGTTAAAACGAGATTATTTAAAAAGATATTAGGAAGATTTTCAAATATATTAATATCATTTATTGTTAAGGATATCAAAGATACTCAGTGCGGGTTTAAATTGTTTAATAAATCAGTAGCAAAGAAGATATTTTCAAATCAGACAATAAATAGGTGGGGATTTGATTTTGAGATTTTGTATATTGCTCAAAAAATAGGATATTCTATTAAAGAAGTTCCTGTAACTTGGATTGAGGATATAAATAGTAAAGTTAGATTAATTGATTATCCAAAAACATTGATTGATTTATTAATGATTTTATATAATATTAGGTTTGGTAAATATAAATTTGTAGAAGATGAGTAAAATTAATTTTTTATTATTATTTAGAAAGAGTAATTTTTTTATGGTTTTAATCTTTATAATTTCAACATTATATTTTATTAGACAGCATTATATTTTAATTTCATGGGATTTTATTTCATATGTATTAAATGCAAAATATATTTTTGCTACTGGTTCTTATTTTGAAATATTAAGGCCCCCATTATCTTCTGTTTTCATTTGGATTTTTCATTTGTTTTTTGGTTGGCATTTAGCTGAATATATTTTTATTATATTTGTTTCTGCAGTGTTTTTTTATTCTTCTTATAAACTGGCTAGAGTTTTGGGTTTTAATCCATTATTATTTTATTCTTTAAGTATTAGTTATTATGTTTTATGGTATGGTGTTGTTAATGGGACAGAATTACTCTCAATTGCTTTTTTAGAGATTGGTTTGTTTTATTTAATTAAGAATAATTCAATTTCTGGTTTGTTTTTAGCTTTTAGCGCATTGACAAGATATACAGGGCTTGTTTTTTTTCCATTTTTATTATTTCTTGGTAATATAAAAAAGATATTTATTTCGCTTTTTTTATTTGGTTTGGCTTTTGTTCCTTGGTTTGTATATAATTATTATATTTCTGGAAATTTTTTTACTAGTATTGCTGATCAGTATGCAAATAATATTTTGTTTAGGAATTATATACAACAAGAGGTTGTATTAGAACATTTTTTTTTAGCATTTGGTTTTCTTGAGATATTTTTATTTGTCGGTTTGATTCTTTCTTTATACAATATATCTAAAGATATAAAAAAAATATCATTTAAAGAAATTTTAAAATTTACATGTTTGAGAAAGATTGATTTAATTATGATTTTATTGTTTGTTTATACAATATATAGTTATGTAAATATTCCTATTAAAGACCAGAGATATCTTTTTACAATTATTTTGCCTGTAGCTTATTTTTCTTATATTGGAATAGAGTTTTTATTTAATTATCTGTTGATATTTCTTAAGAAGTTTACAGCTAAGTTACAAATAAATTTATTTATTAATATTTTTGCAATTTTGTTTTTTTTACTTAACTTTGCAACTATTGTTAGTTATGAAAATGAAATATATAAATCAAATATACCTCTTGATGTTTATCAGTTAGCTATTGAAAAAATGGAAGAAAATGAGATTATAGATGAGCATATTAAATCTAATAGTTGGATTTATTTGAATTATCTTGAGGTTAATTCGTCTCCTTCACCAAGAAAGGAATTAATTGAAATTGAAGTTAATGATGGAATTAAAATAGTATTTTTTAAAAGGGTTGGTGAGCCTGATTATGCTAATGATAGAGAATTTATTAATACTTTACCTATTGTTTATGAGAATGAAGATTTTATAATTATTGGAAATAAGTCTTTTAAATCAGAATCTATGGTTTATGATATAAGTTATGTTGAATCAGTTAATAATTATGTGGAGAATGTCCATAATGAAAGTATTAATATAAATTCTTGTTTTATAATTTTTCATTCTTTTGAGTTAGGTGAGAGGTTATGCAATTTTGTAAATTTTAAAGGCTTTATTATTGATGAGAATAGAGCATTACCATAATCTTTCTTTATATTTATAACAGGATAAGTTTAAAAGCGGAGTCTATATTTTTATAGTATGAAAGCTTTGATTAAAGAGATTAACAAGATTAATATTTTTAATCCTCTTGATTGGTTTAGGTTATTGCATAAATTAAGATTAATTCATTTCTTATTGGTTGGTGGGACTGGTGTAATTATTAATATTACTTTAACAGCAATTTTTACTGAGTTAGTCTTTGGAAGAGAGATGTATTTTTATGCTTATTTAATTGGTTTGCTTTCAAATTTAGTCTATAATTTTACTTTTCATACACTATTTACTTTTAAAACAAAGGATAGGCATTCTGTTAGGTTTTTTTATTTTATAATTTATAATTTGGCAATGAGTGGTTTGCAAGCAATAGTTATAAAGTATATAGTTAATATTGTTGGTGTAGATTTTTATTTGATTGTAATTGTTGGAGTAATAGGTTTTTTCTTTATTATAAATTTTATAGTTTCAAAATTGTTCTTATTTAAAAATAAATGAAATATATTATCTAATGATATTACATAATTTTAAAGTTTGTTTTTTTAGGCTCTGCTTTAAAATATTATTTTTAATTGTGGCTTTTCGAGCAATTATAGATTATTTTAATATATGACTTCTTGCAATTTTACTTCATAAAATTATTTGTCGCAGCGTAAGACTTCGCTAGCATAGCACATTACAGGGTTTTTTTAAATTTGAAGTTTTCTATTAGTTCTCCTTTTAATGACACTATTTGATTTTCCAAGGCAGAGTTATTTTTGCTTAAGTTTATAACTTATAATAAAATTAATTTTATATGTTTAATCTTATATTTAATAGATTTTTATGTTATTTTCTTACAATTGCATTTTTAATTTTTTTTGCAGGATGCCAGAGTGATAATTTACAATTGGATGAGAAATTAGTAAATAATTCCTCTGAGAATTTATCTGAGAACTTGAGTGAGGATGTAGTTGAGAATTCAAATATAAATTTAGAAATTGATACATCAAATTTTAAAGATATTGTTGAAGAATGTAAATCTTTATGTTTTAATAAAAGAGAAGAGTATTGTCTTGAAAAAAGAATATTAGTGTTTGAGGACTTAACATCTACTATTGGGACATGTAGGAGTTTTTCCAAATATAATTCTGGTTTTACTAAATGTAAAGGTTATTGTAGTAAGTATGGACATGAACAAAAATGTGTGTTAGAAAATGGAATAGTTGATGTGGATTGTAATGGGAAATAATTTATTCGTCTTGCATGTATCCTATTCCAATTGAGACTAGTATACCAATGCATAAAATGAAAATGAATAGATAAATGCTTTCGTTAAATCCAAAGTTTGACAGTTGAGTAAATAATAACTTCTATTTTTGTTCCAAAATACTATTTG
>CAYLKB010000031.1:0-15225 GCA_964384165.1 uncultured Methanosarcinales archaeon | reverse complement strand
TTTTACTCATTCGAAAGAATGTTGAGGTGGTGACATATGTCATCCGACTACACATTAATTTCTATTCCTTCAATTATGTAATTATTTTTTGTTTCCATTTTATTCTCTAAATATTAACCTTAAAATATTTTCACGACTTGCTTTAAATGCTGGAAAGAAACCTGCAATTATTGATGCTAGTAATAATAATAGAGCTGATTTAATAATAAATATATAATCTATTGCCAAAGTTACTTTACCAATTGACATTTTTAAAGGGTATACTGAAAAATACCATTGCATGGAATAAATTGCAATTATTCCTAAAATAACTCCTACTATTCCATATATAAATGCTTGAAATATGGAAGATAAAATAACACTTTCTTCTTTAATTCCAATTGCTTTTAATATTCCTATTTGTTTTTTTTTATGAAGTATATCTATAAATACTACAATGTAAATTGTTGCTATAGCTGTTAGTAATCCTATAAGAGATGTTATTTTATTTACAAGGTCTAATGAACCAGTAAATTGTTCTATTTGATCTGTTTTTTTTGTCCAGTCACTTATAGTTTCTGAAACTCCTTGTTCAAGTAATGTTTGAGTATATTCAGCTTCTATGCCTTTTTTTGGCAATTTAATTGATATCTCACTTGCACTATCCTTTAATTCTGGATATATTGAATCAAATTTTTTTCGAGTTATGTAAATTTCACCATCATTAAAGTTTGCACCAGTTTTGTAAATTCCTTTTACTCTAAATTCTTCTTCATGTCCATTATTAAATTTAAGAAGTATTTTATCTCCTACTTGAACATCTAGCATTGAAGCTGTTGAACCACTAGGATTTGCAGCTGATAATACTAATTTAGAACCTAAGACTATCTCGTTATCATCGCCATCTGATAAGAATTGTCCTGAGAATAAATTATTTCCCATTGAAGATACTCTTATTTCATTGCTTGGGACAATAGCTGTTATAGTTTTTCCCATTGATTTTGAGTCAGTTTCAATTGTTACTGAAGTTTTTATTCTTGCAGTTGATGAATCTGTATTTGGAAGATGATTTATTGTTCCTTGTAAATTCTTATAATTATTAATGTATTTATTTTCTTCTTGGGGTTCTATTAATATATTTCCAATTGGGCCTGTAATAAATTGTGATTCAAATTTTTCTGTTAAACCAGCTATAACAGATGTGAAAAATGTTAGGGATATAAAACTCATTGCAAGGACTAATGCAATTATAAATAATGTTTTTTTATTTTTCAATATATTTCTTAATGCTAATAAATAAGCTACTCTAATATTATCTTTCATTTTTATTGAAGATAATTATTTAATAATTTTTTTTATTATCACAATCAAAATTATTAGTATTAATAAGATTGAAACATATAAAGTTTAATTTATTTTTGTACTTTCTTTATAACTTATATTCAGACTCTCAGTAGTTGTATGTTCTCCTAAGTCATCGGAATAATGAATTAATATTTTTCCTGTGAATTTTCCAGCAACTTGAGAATTTAAATTAAAGAATGCAGGACTTTCATCAGTTTTGTCTAAGTGGCCAATATATGCTTTTTTATTTCCAGTAAGTGAAGTGTCATTTTCAAATTTTAATTCTACAAATACATTTTCAGCTGACCCTACGCCAATGTTTTCTACTCTAACTTCAATACTAATTGGTTTTCCTATTTCTTGGCCTGCAGGTTTTATTTTTATGTCTTTTAGAGTTACTTTAGCACTATTAATCACATTAATATTTAATTTTTGACTAGATGTATAAAATTGTCCGTCTTCACCTACCATTTCAATTGTAATTGGAATTTGATAAAGTCCTGCATCAACTTTTTCATCAACTATAATATTAATTGATACATTATTTTGTTCATTTGATTTTAAATTATCTAAATAGATTAAACTTGAATCTTTAAATGCAAAGTTTTCATAATTAGAACTAATTTTGATATTTCTTGCATTTCCAGTACCAATATTATTTAATTGGATGTTTGTGTAAAATATCTCACCAGGAATAATATTCTCTTCAATTTTATTAACATTAAAAATGATATCTGGTTTTCCAACAACATTTATTAAAAATTCTACAGTTTTTGTTGAGATTCCATCTTTTATTTCAAATTTTAATGGGTATACTCCAGATTTTGCTTTAGGAGAAATACTTATGTAAAATGTTAATTCTTTAGAATTTCCTGCTCCTAGTTTTCCGATATTTACTTCTTCTTGTAATTCGTATTCTAATCTAAAAGGATAATCATATATTCTTTCAATTTTTATATTTTCAGCTATTGAATCTCCAGTATTTTCTACTCTTACTTTTATAGTCATATCTTGTCCTGGCTCTACAGGAAGGGGGGTAATTTCGTCAATTACAATTTCTAAGTTTGGATTAGCAAAAACTACATTAAGTAAGTAACTTAACGAAATTAATATTATTAGTATTCTTATTACTTTATTCATATAAAAATTTTTAATATTTTATTTATAAATTCTTATTTTCTCTTAGGTGGAGTTATTTAATTTTCTTTTTTATTTCTTTTATTGTGGCTTTTTCGCTTCCTGAGTTTTCAATGCAAAATATTTTACCTCCATCTTCCTCATAACCATTTTCAAGAGCTTCATAAAAACATAGATTTAGAGTTTCAACTTCAAGATTTTCTTTTATTTTTTCTTCGTTGTATTGTCTTTTGATATATTCTATTTTAAGATCTTTAAGGTCCCTATTTAGTATAAATAAATAGCCTACTAATTTTTTATTTATGAAATGGGCAAAGTGACTCTCTATTATAAGTGTTTTTTTTATTTTCTTTTCGTGTTTTTTTATATGGTTTTCTATTTTGTCTAGAAGTTTGTCAATGTCAAAATCAAAAGTTTGAAGGTCTTCCCTTTTTTCTATTTTGAATTCTTCTGCCCACTCATTTAAATGAATGATATCGGCATTTAATTCTTCTTTTAGAAGATTGGATATGGTAGTTTTTCCAGAACCTACACTTCCTGATATTACAATTATCATATTTTTTTTTATATTGTCTCTTTTAAAAAACTTTACTCTATCCACTCAGTGGGCTCATTTTGAAAACTAACAAGTATTTCAGGTTGAAGATTTGCATTAAATAGTGCTGTTTTTATTTGCAAATATGCATTTTCGTAGTAGTTAGTATTTTGAGAAATATGTGATAATATTATTTTTTGGTTGTGATTGCATGTTTGAAGAAGTGCTTCAATTGTTTGGTGTAGACCTAAATGACCTAAATTTGACATAAGTCTGTTTAGATAGTTTTGGTTTAAACTATGTTTTTTCTTTTTAATGCAGTTTTCACAGTAGTTGGCTTCTATGTAGAGAATGTCTAGTGATTTTATTATATGTTTTATTTGATCTGTTACATGGCCCATGTCTGTAAAAATACCAATTTTTTTGCCATTTTTTTCAAATATGAATGATAGAGCTTCATTTGCATCATGTGGTTTTTCTATGCAGAATATTCTTATGCCATCTATAATAATTATTTGGTGGTTTTTTGTTTCTATAATTTGTTCTTCAGTAAGATTTAGTGCTGATTTTGTGCCTTTTGACATGTATATAGGACAATTTGAGTTTTTAAGAAAAGTACTTAGGCCTATGCAATGGTCGCTGTGTTCGTGTGTAATAAAGACTGCATCAATATCATTAATAGATATGTTTCTTGTTTCAAGGGTTTCTTTAATTCTTGAGAATGATATTCCAAGGTCTACAAGAAATGTTTTATTTTTTGTTTTTATGCAAAAGCAGTTACCACTTGAACCTGATGCAAGAGCAAATGATTTCATTTTTTTTTAAGATAAAAGGGCTCTTTCAATTATTTCTTTTAATTGGCTTCTCTCAAGGTCGAAATTCATGTCCACAGGAGAGTCGTTGTTTGTTATTGTTTTTATAAAAGTGATGGCTGTTTTTGGAAAATATATCTCTAAAACACAAATCATGTTTACAAGGATGCTTTTTGATGCTTCAATTGAAATAAGATAATGGTTGTGTTCTTTTCTAGATTTTGATTGACTAAGTTCCTTAAGAGCTTTTCTGAAATTATTGAATATTGAGTGAAGGTCTTTTTTAAATTCATTTATATATTCTGGATTATGCTCTCTTTTTTTAAACTTTTCAAGTGCGTATAGTTTATCTTCATCAAAAAAACCAATAAATAGTTTTTTGCATAATTGCTCTTCATGTTCTTCTAATTTTTCAAATTCATTAAATACTGAAATTAATTTTTTTCTGTTTTTTTCAAGTAATCTTCCTACATTACCAATTTTTATTTGTGAGTCTAGTAAGTTTATGTATTCGGAAAATAAATCTTTTAATTTTCTTAAATCTCTTTTTTTTACTGATATATGTTTGTTGTATTGTCTTTGATTTTGTTTAATTTTTTCTATTGTTTTGTTTTTCTCAGGTTTTATAAGATTTAATAATTTTTTTTCTAGAATTGCTATGTCGTTTGCAGTAAATCCAATTCTAAGTTTGTTGTCAGCATGTCTTATTGCAGTTGCAATTTTTGTTCTGTGAGTATAATCTTCTGGTTTTAATAAGTTCATTAATATTTTTCTTGTTTCATTATTAATTTCATCAGATAAATTAAAAGGTTGAAGAATTCTTATTATATCAAATTCAATTTGTGGAAAAGTTTCTTCAACATATGTGCTTACATTGTATTTTAATTCTTCAATTAGTTCGAAACATTTATTGTCAGTTGCAATTATTTCGTCAGCATAAATGTCACCCCCCATATCTTTTACTTCTTTTACAGACAATATTTTTTCAACAAATCCCATATAATTTTAATATTAGTTTGTTTTAAATTTTTTTGTAAGTACTTTTAAGATAGGAAAATGTTTTTAATGTTTAAATATGTTTACTGAAATATTTATTTAAGAAAAATATAAAATTTAAAAGTATTATTCTATTTCAGATATAGCTTTGATAATCTCATCTTTGTTTTTTTTGTCAAATAATATATTTGCTTTATATCTTTTTTGATTTTGTTCTGTGAACCAACCTTTTGAGATACCTATGAAAACATGTTCTCCTTCTGGTGGTTGTTTGAGACTTATTTCAACAAAATTGTTGCCTCCTACATCTATGGTTTTAGTATTTAAAGTTTTCCATTCAGCCATTTTAAAATTATAATAATAGTTAATATTCTTATTATTTTTTATAAACTTTGCTTAGTTTTTTTTCACAAAAAAATACAAAAGTTTATATATAAAGTATGTGCATCATTACATCTTTTTATTTTGATATTTTGATATTTTTAATCTATTTGGGTATTATAATACATTATCTGAAAAAAATTTGTATTATTATTGTTTTTTTATTGAGATAATATTTAATATTTTGATATCTTGCAAAACTTATTCTTTTTGCGTTATTTTTACATGGTTTTTTTATTACTTTCTTATATGATTTTAAAAATTATGTTCAAGTAATATAATTTTATTTATAAATAATATAAATTTGTAATTAATATGATAGAATTATATAAGAGAACTCCGAAAAAGTCGCATAGTTTTTAAATAGTAAAGCTTGTAAATAATTATGACAAACTTTAATGAATTTTTGCTAAAATCGGAATATAAAAAAGTTCAAAAACTCAAGTCTAAACTTGATGAAATCAATTCTTTGATTGATTGGGGCGAATTTAAGAAATTCTTTCCAGAAAAAGAAAGTAATATGGGAAGACCTCTATATGATAGAGTTCTACTATCCAAAATTTTAATTCTTCAAAATCTTTATAATTTGAGTGATGAGGAAATTGAATATCAAATTTATGATAGATTATCATTTAGACAATTTTTAAAATTTCCTAAAAATATTCCTGATTCTACCACAATTTGGTATTTTCGTGAAGAGCTGGTAAATTTAGGAATTGAAGATAAAATATTTGACGAATTTCTACGTCAAATTCGAACTTATGATTATGAAGTTAAGGAAGGTAAAATACAAGATGCAACCTTTGTTCAGGCACCACCTGGCAAAACAAAACCATCTAAAGATGAAAGAAGTAGAGAAACTTCTAAGACCTCTCGAAGTCGTGATGGTACTTGGACTAAAAAAAATTCAAAAGCAGTATTTGGGTTTATAAATCATGTTAAAGTTGAGCGGGGCTCCAAGTTAATTGAAACTCTTGCAGTTACAACTGCTAAAGTTCATGATAATAATATTGATCTTTTTGAAGATGATGAAATTGGTTATAGGGATAGAGGCTATTCTGGTTCTAAAACTAAAGCTAAAGGTGATGGAACAATGAAATTGGGCAAACTTTCAATTAAGCAAAAACTTAGAAATAAGCGTATTTCTAAAAAAAGAAGTGAGGGTGAACATCCTTTTGGAACCTTCATTCTTCAATGAATGGTGGAAGAACAAAACTTACAACAATTCCACGAGTGTATATACAACAACTCTTTGTTTGTATAGGATATAATCTTAGAAGGTTAACATTTTTAGCTAAGTCCTAGATTTTACTATCTTCAATTTTCCAAAAAACAAGGAAAATTGGAGTAATGACGAAGAGCAATTGAGTTTTTATATTCAAATTTCAGACAATATTTATAATTTTGAAAAATTTAAGTTGAAAAAGATACTTTTTCTGAGTTCTCATAAGTAATTATACTAATAAAGTGACATATAAAACAATTAGAACAAATTTTGACATATCATATGATAAAATAAAAAATTATATTTCATATTTGATTGAAACATATTTAATAATTGAATTAAAACAATTTGAATTATCAATAAAAAAACAAGAAACTTCTTCTTAAAAATATTATGTTATAGATAATGGTTTTGTAAAAACAATTGCTTTTAAGTTTTCAAATGATTTTGGAAGACTTTTAAAGAATTTAGTTTTAGTTGAGTTAATGAGACAAAAAAAAGAGGTTTACTATTATATTACTAAAAATAATTATGAAATTGATTTTATAGTAAAAAACAGAAATAATAAATTTGAGATTTATCAGGTTTGTTATGATTTAGAAAATCTAAATACACAAGAGAGAGAAATTAGAGCAATTGTAGATGCATCAAAAGAATTAAATTGTGATAATGTAACATTAATTACATTTGATTATAAAGAAAAAATACACACAAATAATATCGAAATAAATTGTATTGGTATAATTGAATGGCTATTAGGTAATAATTAATACTAATGAAAATTATTAAAAGATATGCACTTTAAGAGTAGGTTTATAATATTTTATATCAAAATTATTTTATGGCAGATGTTAAAATTTATACTAAAAAGATATGTCCTTTTTGCATTAAGGCAAAGATGATACTTAAAGGGATGGGAGCTGAGTTTGAAGAAATTGAAGTTGATGATAAGAAAATACAGGAACTTGCTCAAAAAACAAATATGATGACAGTCCCACAAATTTTTATTAATGATGAGCTTGTTGGTGGTTGTTCTGAGCTTGTTGATTTGAAAGAGTCTGGGAAATTAAAGGAAATGCTTGCTTAATAATTCCAGACTGAATTTTCTTCTTTTAATTTTTTTATGTCAAAAGTTAGTTTCTGAGTTATGTCTCTGTTTAAAAATATGTTTTCAAGTTCATCTCTTCTTTTTGAGTATGGATAGTCTATTAGAGTTTCTCTATTAAGAAACATTAAATCGAATGCTTTTATTACAACAGAGATATGACTTACTTCATTATAATCTTTAGTCATTATCCTTTTTGATAGAACTTGAAATGGCAAGAATTTCTCTTTTTCAAAATCAAAACCCACGCATTCAGAGTCTATTACAAAACTTATGTCAGAAAAATTTGCAATTACAAATTCAACAACTTCTGGGAATTGTTTTGTGATGTCGTCTAAGTTTCTTGAGAATAATTTTACTTTTCCATAATCGTTGTGAATTTGCATTCTAAGGCCGTCATATTTAAAGTCTGCAAGTGCTGGCAATTCTGATATTTCAAAACTCTCTTCAATAGATGATACTCTGTTTCCAAGCATTGATTTTATTGGTTTTCCAAGTATTATATTGCATGTTAAAACATTTGCAAGGTTTTCTTTTAAGTCATAGAGTACATTGCTAAAATTATTTACAACATTGTATTTTTTTTCAAAGAGATTTAAAAATAAATTATATACCTGACGAGGGTTTTCAGTTTTTATTATTGCTTTGTTTTTGTCTATTCTTAGCATGAATTTTATCGTTTCAAGTTCGTTTCTTTTTCCTATGAACTCATCGAGGCCTAAGTAGTCTTTTGGAGTTCCAACTTCTATTATTTTGTAGTTGTTTTCAATGTATTTTAATTCTTCATTTTCATTAAATTCATTTTTGCAGGAGAAACATTTTTGTGTATTAAAACTAATATATGAGCATTTGTTGCAGAATCTGTGAAGACCAATAATCATTGGAAAATATGCATTTACACATGCTTCTTTTAAAACTCCTTCAGATACACCTATTCGCAAATCATCAATTGAGAGTCTTGCTAAAAATTTGTATTCTAAATTTGTTTGAGCCATCATGAAAAGTTTTGCAAGAATTTCTTTTTTGTTTTTTGTTTTGTTTGTCCCGGATTTTTTTGATATCATATCAAGGGCTTTGTAGAAGTCTTCAATTTTTAATTCGTCTGTAACAAATCCTGATTGCTTTTTATCAGTTAATAGTTCTTCTGCAATTATTCCAACATCGCCTGATTTGTTGAATTTCTTTTCAACAAAACTTTCGCTTTTTCCTGATAAGAATGCAATAACACTAAGTATTGTTTTAAGAGATATTCCTATTGTTTTTTTGTCAATTTCTCTTTGATAGTTTCCTGCAATAAGGTCTAGAATATTTGGACTGTTTTTAGGATTTTTTTCAAGAAAATCTTTGAGAATGAATATTTTTTCAAGTCTTTTGGGTGTTTTTTCAAGTTTTTCAAATATTTGAGCTATTTTGCTAAATTCCATATTAAAAGAATAATTGTATTATTTTATAAATTATTGTGCTATTGGGAGATTGTCCGAGGTAGAGAAAACTTTATAAATTAATTTCTCTGTTATTTATATATAATGGTTTTTGATAAGATAAAAGATTTATTTTCGAATACTTCTGAGAAGTATGAAGTTCTGTATTATAAGTATTCTAAATTGAAGATTGAAAACCAAAAATTGAAAGAAAAAGTTATTTCTGATGTAAATGATAGCAAAATTGAAATGCATAGGAAGTTAACAAATCAATTAATTAATCTATATGAGGATGTAGAGACAGCAAAGGCTAGTAGTTTTAAGGTACCTGCTGTAGATAAGGATATGCAAAGGTTTTTAATGGATGTAAATAAGATTGAAAGAGAATTAAAGAAAATACTTGATGAGTATAATATTGAAGAGATAATTCCTCATGAGAGGTTTTATGACCCAGAATTTCATGAAGTAGCATCATATAGTGATGCTCAAGGTATGGCAAAAGGAATGATTTTAAAAACAGTAAAAAAAGGTTTTAAATACAAGAATCAAGTTGTTAAAAAACCTAAAGTTGTAGTTACAAAATAGTTTTATTCTTTGATGAGTGGATATAAATATTTTTATTCATAAACTTTTTTATTTTTATTATGATAGGGAGTATAATGTCAAAGATAACACATAGCAATGATGATAGTACTAATAAAGATAATCCTAAAGAGAAATTGCTTGAGTATTTAAATGAATTAAAAAAAGCTGAAGCTAGACTTTGGGGGGTTAAGTTTAATCATCTTGCGACAGGTTCTGAAGAGGCTGTTGAAGATGCTAATCATTTAATTTACATGTTAAATAATAAAAAAGATGAAGAATTAGAAAAGCTTCTTGGAGAAAAATCTATTAAGGAGTTCTTGGATGACATTAGGAATTTAAGAAATGATTTGATATATTTAAAGAAGGAAATTAAAAATAAAGATAATTTGAAAAATAAGATTATGGCATATACTATAACTTTGGTTGAAAAGAAAAATTATCATAAAATGGAGGAAGTTTTTTTACTTGAGAAGCAGTTAAATGAAGTAATTGAAAAACAAGAGGGTGAATTTGATGTATTTTTCAAGAATTTTTCAAATATCAAAGTTGATATTAAAGCTAAGAAAACAAAAGTATTTTTAAGTTCTCTTGTAAAAGTTAGAAGAATTCTTGCAGGCCATCTTGACCATCATAATTTATGGGAAGAGGAGAGAAGAGGTTATTCAAATATTTCAAATATTTTAGATGCTTTAACTAAGGTTGTTCATAAAAATATTTAATTTTTTCAAAAGAACTGGTTTAGTTTTTTTTGTTTTTTTATTTCTTTTTGAAGATTTGAGTTTATTATTCGTTTGTAATGTGATGGATATTTGTTTTTTATAAATTCTACTGCTTCTTTTTCATTTGTTGAAGAAAATATTGGTTTTTGCATAGCAACTCTTACAGATTCTCGTACAAATACTACTCCTAGGGGTAATTCGTAGTCTTTTATTATTCTAACTGAGATGAATGCTCCTTGTTCTTTATTTGAGATGAGTTTTTCCATTACTGCAATTTTTGTTGCATAAAACCCGCCTGCAGTTTCAGGTTCGCTTTTTTTAAGTTTATTGTCAAAACCAACATAATCACTTTCAACAATATTGTCCCATGTTTCAATAACTTCTGCGCAGAAATAATCTGGAATTGTCATTATTAAAAAATTGTTTCCTTTATCAAAATGATGGAAAATTTCATATTTTTGTTTTATTTTATATTCTATTATTTTTTTGTGAAGTTCTTTTTCTATTGTACTGTCATATGCAGAGATTGCCCATCTTGAAGGGACAAGCTTTTTATTGAAATTAAAGCCGAAACTACCAAGAGATAAAAGATTTATTATTTGATGTTCATTTATTCCTTTTTTATAAAGATTTAAAATTGCTTCTTTTGATTTTATATCGTTTTGAGTGTATTTTTCAATATTTTTTGATGTAGGTGCATTTTGGGTTAGATTTAGATTAATGAGTTGATTTTTAGAACCTGTAATGCCAGCTGTTTTGTTTATTATTACTTTGTTGAATTGAAGTTCTTTGTCAAATACTGAATTGAATGAAACTGCTTTTTTAGATTTTATTATATCTTCAATTTCATTTTTTATTCTTGCCTCTGTTTCTTTTCTGTTTATTTCTTCTGTGCTTGATAAAATATTTCTTGCTTTTTGTTTTATAATTTCTGAATAATCTTTTTTTACAATTTTTGATGTGTTTAGAAATGTGTTGGATTCAAATTCTGTGCTAATGTTATGGATTTTTAGGTTTGGATAATTTTTTTCTCCAACTATTGCTGAGCCTGAAAATCCTGCTATTTCTTTTGTTGGTTTAAAAGTACTTTGAACTTTTTTTAGTTCTTTATAAAATTCTAATTTAGTTTTACTTAGTAATTCTTTTTTAGCAGAGACCACAATAATATTTATATTATTTATTTATTTAAATGTATAATGATAATAAGAAAATAATTCATTTTAGAAGTTTATCACAGAATAGTTGTGCAAAATATTAAAAAAATAAATGTTTGAGTAATAATTATGAAAGTTAGAGATTTTGAGAATTCATGGAATCTTGATGAAAAATTGGATGAGATTATAGATGAGAAAAAAAAAACTATTAGTGCTCCACTTGAAGTTAAATTAATTTCTTATTTTATTTATGGTCTTGCAGGATTACAAATATTAATTATGCTTTTTTTATGGTTTTTGATTTTGATGAATTCTGAGATATTAAAGTTGGGAGGATGGATGTCTGCAGGGACAATAATATTCATGATTCTTTTTTCAGTAATTTTGATATTGTCTGCTTTTTTAACATTTATAGTTGGAGAGTCTCTTCTTAAATGTAAACACTGGGCAAGATTTTTTGTTATTGGATTTTCTTTTTTGATAATTGTAATTGCAATTTTTGCAATTATTGATGGAAGTTATTTAAATGTTCTTGAACTTATTGTTTTTAGTATTATTGCTGGGTATCTTGGATTTAGCAAAGAAGCTACAAAAACTTTTAGTTAAGTTTTTTATTATTTAGTTATTTCAATTTTAATTGAAGTTATAACAATTTATATAAATAATAAAAATTTATATATTATATGACTGAGAAAAAATTTCTTCTTTTATCTCTTGAAGACTCTAAAACTAAAAAGATTGCTAATGCTGTTAATAATACTACTTCTAAGAAAATTCTTGAATTACTTGCAGAGAAAACATCCACTGAAACTGAGATTGCAAAAAAACTAGATTTGCCTATATCGTCTGTACATTATAATTTAAAACTTCTTCAGGAAGCAAAGCTTGTTGAATGGAAGGAATATCATTATTCTGAGAAGGGAAAGGAAGTAAAACATTATTCTCTAGCAAATAAATATATTATAATAGCTCCAAAAGAAGAAAGGGAGAGTATAATGGAGATATTAAAAAAAATAATTCCAGTTTTTTATTTTGTTTTGGCATTTAGCGCAATTGTTGAGATGTATAATAGATTTTTTGGAGTAGAAGAAAAGGAGGTAGCTGTATTTGAGGCTACTGCAAAAATTGCAAGAGATATGGATTCTGCAGGAATTAATAGTGTTGAAGAGATAGCAATGATTACGCCTGAGCAGAGTTATGATTTTTTGTTTGTTTCAGAGCCTACAATGTATTTTTTTGCAGGGGCTATGGTTGCTTTATTTTTGATGTTTGCATTTTTATATATTAAAGCATTGAAGAATACAAAGAAGCAAGAAGTACCTGAGAGTATTGAATTTTAAGTTTTTTTCATAACTTCAAATTCACTTGAAGGTTAAACTATTTATTTAAATAAATGAATTCATATATATTCTATCATGAAAACTAATTTAAAGTTCAAGGTACCTAAAGTTATTGTATTTTTACTTGTATTAATTACAATAATTTTTGCAGGATGTACAGAGGCAGGTGAAATTGCATGTACAGCAGATGCTATGAGATGTCCTGATGGGACATTTGTAGGAAGAAGCGGGCCTAATTGTGAGTTTGATTGTTCAGACCATCAAGTTTCACAGGAAGAGGCAAATTTGCAAGGATTTGGAGGACTTAAAAAATTAGAGTCGGAGCAGGAACTTAAAGAATTTTTACTTAATACCGACCAGATGAATTTAGGCTCATCTTTTGATGATTTTGGAAGTAGAACAGCTCAAGTTGATATGGAAGTTGCGATGGATAGTGTTAATAGTCCTTCTGCTAATAAAGGGGCTGGGGATGGTTCAAGTTCTGAGTCAGCTAATGTTTATTCTGAAACTAATGTTCAGGTTGAAGGTGTTGATGAGGCTGATATTGTTAAAAATGATGGAAAATATATTTATGGACTTAATAATAATAAATTATACATAGCTAATGCATATCCTCCAGAGTCTGCAGAATTAGTTTATGAAGGGGATATTGATGGTTCAGGACAGGAAATTTTTGTTAATAATGATAGATTAGTTGTTTTTTCAAATACAAGAGAGCAAACTATTTCAATTTCAAAATATGATTATATGCCTTATCCGTCATATGATTATGTAACAAAAGTTAGCATTTATGATATCTCTGATAGAAGCAATCCTAGAGTTGTAGAGAATTATACTATAACTGGTTCTTATTATGATTCTAGAATGATTGGTGATAAAGTTTATGTTATTTCAAATGAGGGAGTTTATTATTATGATTATACTTTACCTGATTTTCCAGTTGTAAGGTCGTCATCTATGGAGTTTACATCACCAATTTATTATCCTGATGTAATTGATTCTAATTATAATTTTCATACTGTTGCTAGTTTTGATGTTAACTCTGATGAGCCATTTATTACATCAAATACGTATATGCTTGGCCAGTCTAATACATTGTTTGTATCTGAAAATAATATTTATATTGCATATAGAGATTATTCATATTATAGATATCCATACCAAAAAGGCTTTGATAGTGAAATGTTTTTTGAAGCAGTTTATCCAAATTTACCAAATGATATACGGTCACAAATTGATGAATTGGGAAATAATGTAGTATGGGATGAGATTGCTTTAATATTAGAGAATATGTATGAAAAAATGATTGATGAGGATCTTACAAAAGATGCTGAGGATATGATTGAGAAAATTGATGAAGCTGTTTATGAGTATCAGTTAAAACTTGAAGAAGAGAGGAGTAAGACAATTATACATAAAATCAGAATTGAAGATGGAGATATTGAATATCAGGCAGAAGGGCAGGTTAAAGGATATCTTTTGAATCAGTTTTCTATGGATGAATATGATGGGAACTTAAGAGTTGCTACAACTTTTAATTCTTGGGTTAATAGAAACTCAATTACATATAATAATGTATATGTTCTTGATGAGGATATGAAACAAATTGGTGAGATAGAAAAAATAGCACCTGATGAGAGAATTTATTCAACAAGATTTATTGGAGATAAATTATATATGGTTACTTTTAAGCAAACAGACCCATTATTTGTTATAGGATTATCTGACCCTGAGAATCCTGAAATTTTAGGAGAACTTAAAATACCTGGTTTTTCAAATTATCTGCATCCATATGATGAGAATCATATTATAGGTATTGGAAAAGAGACAGAGGAGACTCAGTGGGGGTTTACAACAAAAGGAGTTAAAGTTTCACTCTTTGATGTGTCTGATGTTGAAAATCCAATAGAGGTTGATACATTTGTTATCGGAAAATCAGGTTCTTATTCACTTGCTGAAATAGAGCATAAAGCAGTTCTTTTTGATAAGGAAAAAGAAATTTTAGTTATTCCTGTTTATGAAGTTGGAGATTATGATTATGATGATAGAGATTATTATAGGGAGAATGTGTTTAATGGTGCTATTGTTTTAAATATAAATGAGCAAGGATTTGAACTTAGGGGGAGAGTTTCTCATGGAAGTGATGATTCTTATTATTATTGGTCATCGCCAAACAGAATTATGAGGAGTTTGTTTATGGATGATTATCTATATACCATTTCTGAGGAGATGATTAAAGTTAATGATTTAAATTCACTTGATGAAATATCTATGATAGGGCTTCCTCAAGATGAATTTGATTATGATGATTATCCAATTTATTATGATATTGTTTATTAAAATATTTTATAATTAATCTTTATCAAAATTATATATTCTAAATAATTTTTATTATTTGATAAAAGAAAATGTGGTTTCCTGAAATTATTTCGCTTAGTAACCCAAGTTTGACAGAAAATTAGAAATATAAGTTAGGTTTGAGAATTTTACTA
>CAYLKB010000030.1:0-15265 GCA_964384165.1 uncultured Methanosarcinales archaeon | reverse complement strand
TGGCACCTGCAGGGTCGTCCCATGCAAGAGTTATTTTGATGTGTTCTTGTTCTTCTGTTACATTTCTATTTGTTTGGAGCTATTTCTTTAGCTTTTAGGAATTTATGAAAATTGAATCTATTAATACTAAAACTAATTCTACCCATCAACTGGGATTGTGTACTCAACTGTCTTTAGTGTTTCGGCATTGACTTCGGATATGTCATAACTGTTGCCTTCTGAGTCTATTGGAATTATGTTTTTTAGTTCAATTCTTGATATTGAAAGGCCAGCATCTAATATTTCACCATCTGATTCAATTATAAGTTCTCCAGTATATTTTAGTTTACCTTCATTGTTGTATGCTATCAGTGTTGTTTTTAGTGAGATAACTTTTTCTAAGTCATTTGGATTGTCTGTCCATTGCAAAAATAGCGTGGTGCCAGATCTTTGTATCTGTGGAGATAAAATACTAAATGAATCAAGTGGATGTGGTGGAGAGTTGTCTTTTATTGTCTCAAATATTGAACCTGGCATGATTATTATTTGTTCATTCTCAATATTGTAGAAATCTCCGGTTTTAGAGAGTTCATATTCTTTTACATGAGTACTTACAACTGCATTGCCATTTGAGTCAACAGGTATAACCATTACTTCATATCTTTCTCCTGTTAAAAGAACTAATTTATTTTTTGGCATAAAATCCATAGATTTTAATATCCTATCATATCCCATTTCAATTGCTTTTTCTTGCGTAATAGTACCATCTGATGTTAAAAGTATTTTTGATGAAATTTGTCTTAATGTAACTTCTCCGTTGTAATAGTAGCATTCAAATTCTGCACCTGCACATTGAGGAGTCATTTTATTGTTTGTTCTTGATTTGGCTACATAAATATCATAGTGGTCAAAGTTTTCTGCGGTGTAATCTTTAATTTCTATTGATAAACTACTCTGAAAACGCCCTACATTAGATGATATGAATAAATTGTCTGATGTTGCAGAGTCTTGGTCTGCTACAAGCGGCTCAGGTCCAATGTTTGATTTTATGATAAGTTCTTTTGCTTGGTTTTCTAGTTCGTCAATATAATAATTAAAATTAGTATCAACAGCAAAGACAAAAAAATAATATGGTTTTGAGTCTAATTTCTTATATGTTTCTTCAGTAAAATCATATTCTTGATATATTATTAAGTCTTTTTTATCTGCTCCTGATTTTGAGTCTTTTTCAAAATTCTCTTTACTAACAACAAGCATGTTAAGATTAAGATTGTCAGCTTTTTCTGAATGATAATATTTTATTCCTCCATTATCATATCCTGTATCTTTAAAGTTATCAGGGACTTGAGAGTTTTCAAGCAAAGATACCAGTTTTGAATATGATGGATATTCATTGGAGTTTAGAAAATCTTGATTGCCATATAAGACAATGTAGTTAGAAATTGAATCACTAGAAAATACAGGTCTTTCAATAGTGAGTCTTGCCATATTGTCAGCTGTTAATACATTCTCAACATAAAAGTTTACATAGTAGAAAGGAATATTATCTTTGTATGAAACACCAAACTCAAGTTCTTTCTCGCCAAGTATTTTGTTTATAATATTAACTTTAAAAGCATAGTATTTTTCATCAGAGATATCATTTAAAATTTCAATTTCTACATCATAGGATTCCCATAATTTTGGGTCTGAGTCTTTCATGAATAATTCTTCTACATTTTTTTCTATGCAATAATTTTCTATATTTTCTATTGACTTTCCTATATTGTCTTTAACACATCTTGGCACTAATGACGGAAGTTCTTTTGGCAATATAGGTACCTTTTCAGATAGTGTCTCTATAAGTTCTGGAAATAATCCTGCATCATATTCTATTGAGGTATCAATATCTAAAGCTACAGCAGTGTAATCTTTTCTTTCCCTATAGTAAGTGTTAGCTTTTACTTCATAAATATTATTTTGGTCGTTGTATGTAACTTTTATTAATGGTTCAATATCATTATTTGTTCCTTCTGAAATCGATTTCTCAAGTTCTTTTTCAAGATATTTTGAAAAGGCATTAATTATATTTTCTTCAAAGTCTGGCATGCATGTTATATCATTAGCAGATTTTTCCCCTAGAGCTTCTGCTCTTTCATCTATATATTTTTGATTATGCCAGACAGGGATTTCATATCCCTCAAATTTGCAACTTGGTTTTGAGTCCATGTCAGCAAATTCCAGTTTTGCATTCTCAAGAATTTTTCTCATTTCTTCTTTTTTATAAAATTCCATATTTGGCATTCTTGAAAGAAGAAAGTCAGATGATATTGTAGCTTCTCCAAAATTAATATCATCTACTGCAGAATCTAAATTATTATTGTATCCTAAAAATATAAATACTGTCATTATAATCATGAAAAGTGGTGTTAATGAGAAAAAACCAACTCCTTTTTTTGATATGCTTTTAATTTTCATTTTTATTTATTTTTATTATTTCTGTTTTTTGTACCTGCAGGAACTAAAAATTGCTGGCTTGTGAAATAAACTGCTGTGTATTTGCCGTCTTTATTTTTCAAGTGAAAAAAATAATTCTCATAATCTAATGCTTCTTGAATTGAGGGGATTGTTGTTCTATCATATTCAATATAAATTAAGTAATCTTCAGGATAATCTATTTCTGAAAATCTCTCATATAATTCAAGCATATTGTTTCCAAAGCTGTCTAATTTAAGCATTTGTGAATTATACTCAGATTCATATTTGTCAATTATAATTTTAGCAGAGTCTGTATTTATGTATAGTAAATCTTTTACATAATATTTTTTATCTTTATCTAGTCCAAGTTCTTTTAAGTCAGTTTCTTGAATTGGCATATGCAAAAATGTGTAAACATACATGGTAGGAAACTCATATTTTAAAAGTGGAGCACTAGTTTCATATCCGTTCTTTGAAGATGACATTGATGAGAATATAAGATAAAAACACAATCCAATAACTAGGATTGCTGTGATAACTCCTAAGTCTGCATACAATGCTTGTGATTTTTTTTTAACTTTCATCTTTACATGTATTGCATGAACCTTTTAACTTTTTTGTGAACAGAATATAATTTCCATGTATCTTCAACTGCCTGAAGTTTTGCTACTAGATGAGAATTGTCTTTTGATGAATTTATCTGCTGTTTTTCATATTTATCTTTTCCAAAATTTAAATTAGGTAAGAGTGGAGATAAGAGTTCGCCAAATCCTTGGAATGGGCCAAGTAATAATGAAAAACCATCATTGTTTTTTTTATTTGAATTTGAGTATTCTGATTCTGATTCTTTTGGTCTTTGAATATCCTCATATCCTCTAACCATAGAAGCATATCTTTTAAGGTCTTCTTTAATTACATTTATTTCTTCAATAAATCCTGCAAGTAAATCAAGACTTTCGTCCTTGAGATTTTCCCTAAGACATGCAATTTCATATAAATTCCATGCATATGCTTTATAACCTATAACATTATGCAAAAAAGGAATAGATTGAGGACCTTGCTGTGTCTGCATAATCTGATTTCTTCTTTTCTGTAAGAAATCAAGTAATATTATTGGAAATGTTTTAAGTTCATCTTTAAAAATATATGTTTTGTTTTTAACCCATTTTTCAAGAAGCAGTCTATAATTCTCAATTTCAATATCTTTGTTTGGACATTCAATAAATTCATAAACAGCTTTACCTCCTTTCTTATCTGTACCAATAATAAATCCGCTCTTTCCTTGAAATCTTCCAGATAAAATAGTATTACCATTACCGTCTTTTGCTTTAATAAAAAAACCTTTTTGGGTAAATTCTAACTCATTTAATTGATATCCATGTCTTTCAAGATTTCTTACACATAACAATTTTACAAAAGAATAAGAATAATCTAGCATATTAACAAAATCCGGATTATCTTGAGTAAATTCATTGTAAAAATTTTCCTTTTCAAGACTTTCTGACTTTCTAGATATTTCAAGAAGAAGAGGTTTCATAAAATTAGCATACATCATCAATTGAGAATAAAATTGTTTTAATGCAGCTATTTTAATGCTAAATGTTGTTTGAGTTTCTTTAATTGCTGTTGGAAGCCAAATATAAAATCTGTACATAAATCTTGCTACTTGCTCTTTAGCATTTTCTGTAATGTCTACTGGGTAGATATCCGTATCTAATTGTTCTGTGATTGTTGGGCCCTTATTATTTAAACCTACTAGCGGGTTATCAAGATTTATTGAAAAGAATAATTGTGGAAGTAGAGCATAATCTAATCCTTGTTCTGTTGCCGACCTGTTCATCTGCCACATTCTTCCGCCATCAACTTCATTTACCCATTTGTCTTTAATATGATTTAATGCTTCATTTCTTTCCCTTCTTGCTTTAGCCATTCTAGTGTCAGAGTTTGAGACCCCTTTTGATTTCAAATCTTGGACTATGTCATCATTAAGTACAATTTTATCAATCCATTCTTTGTAGAATTCTGCTTGTTTTAGTTCTTTTAAAAGAGGCATCATATGTACTTTTACAAGTTGAATCATTTGTTGAAGATTTTCCTGGAATGCCCTAATAGAACCCCCTTTAATTTGTCTTATATTCTGACCAAATTGTGATGACTCACTAAAATAATGATGGTCTTCAACTTTAATTGCCTTATATCCTTTTCCAACAAAATAAGCAAAATTTAAATGCCAATAATAACTTTCTACAATATCTTCACTAAAACCTCTAAAATCTATTTTCATATCAAGCAAATCTGGCGAGAGAGATTTTATATCAATATATTTTTTTCCTGGTTTTGATAATCCAATATCGTACATTTTATATTATATTTTTATATTTGTATTTTTAAAATATTTATATTAACTTGTGTGGGAAAAAAGGAATATGGGAGATATGAGAGAATCAAAATGAGGAAGTGTGAGAGAAGGCATATTATTTTGAGGCGAGAATATGTTTACAGGAAGAATGTAAGACTTAGAATAATAGAGAGAGTCATGAAAAGTAGTCCAACAAATATTTCCATGTAATTAAAATTAATTCTCTGGGAAAAATAAACTCCAATTTGAGACCCTATAATTGTTCCAGGTATTGCAAATACCAAATATTTTGTTACTTCAAAAAATACTTGTGTTCCATTAGTTGTCATTAGATGAAATAAATGACCAAGTCCACCTATTAGAGCACTTGCCATTACTAAAAATACGGAGGTTGCTGCTGCATTTGCTACTGAGAGTTTTAACTTTTCTAAGAATAAATACTCATTTACTTCACCTAATCCTGCTGAACTGAGTCCAACAAGTAATCCACCAAAAATACCATATTTTTTATGATAGTGATTAATTTCTTCAATTCCATGTTTTAATCCAATAAAATGATGCCTTTTGTGAGATTTGTGATGTTTTACAAACCACTGCCTATTATTAATTAAAAACTGATATGCAATAGTTATCATTACTAAAGTTAATATAATTAATGCAATTATTTCGGGGATAAATATGCTAATAAATACGCCCATTATAGTTCCAGGAATAGTATATACTATCATTTTTTTTACAATCTTAAAACTTATCAAATTTTTTCTTAAATACCCAAGAACTCCACTTAAAAAACTAAAAAATTCTATAATTAAACCTGCGCCCAAGGCAAATGCGGGTTCTAATTTCATAACAATAATAAAAAATGGCGTAAACATTATAGCACCTCCAATACCACTCATCATAGCAATACTAGAAATTAATATGGCAGTAGGAAAAATAAACCAAAGTGACAAATCTAACATATATAATTGGTAATGTAATGTTATAAAATATTAATTAGTCATTGGATAATGGAGAGATATGAGATTATGTAGAAAAGCAAGGAGAAAGCAATAAGTGTGTGAAGTAGGAAATGTGAGAAGTTTTTTCTAATTATTTAAATTAAAGTATAATAAATTATAGTGAAAAACCCAACCGTAAGCAATGGGGCATCTAATTAAAAATATTCAGTTAGTTTCAAATCTATTCCCACTTTTTTGTTTTTGGGTATGAATTACAAGAAACTATAAGATATGAAAATTAACATCTTAGTTCCCTTCTATGGAAATTCTTGGGTTTGAAGAATAATGTTTTGTCTCTAAACTCTAATCTCCCATTCCCAATCTTTAGTAGTCCCGCCCGGATTCGAACCGGGGTCCCAGGATCCAAAGTCCTGGATGATAGTCCACTACACTACGGGACTAATATTTGTGGAATATTAAAGATAATTTTTATCTATTTTTAAAATTTCCCAAAAATTTTGGAAATTTTATCAATTCACAGCTGTTCTTTGAGCAGTTATTGTCATGTTCTCCAATATCTGATTAACATCATATGTCTTGGTAGCACTAGTGCCATCTGTATGTTCGCATTCTATTGTGATTTTGTTACTTCCTTCTTCAAAAATTAAATCTTCAGCTACAAATTCAAATGGAGAGTCAGTATTAGCCATATTTTCCCAAAGCATTCCAAATAGATTCTTGAAAAAGTCTATAATGTCCATGAAAAATCCTCCATCTTCATATTCTATCCTGTAACTGCATTGAGCAAATTCTTTGTTAGTTCTTAATCTTAAATCTAAGTTTAGATTCTCGCCAATAAAGATTATATTTCCTGATGGATAATATTCTCTTATATCATCATACATGTACAAATTGCTTATCATAAGTGATTGAGGTTCAGCAATTTCAAATATATATTCTTTCTCAAGTCCTTTAATACCAAATGAATCTTTGCATTGAAGTGATAATGTGTGCTGGCCTTTTGAATATGAACTAAAGTCAATTTCTTTCTTAAATTCCAAACCTGTTTCATCAGAGACTTTTATTTCTTGGCCTCCATTTATCTTGTAAGTGCATTGTATATATGGAGATGCTCCTACACTTTTTATTGTTGCATTAGTTATATATGGTTCTTCATTTAAAACAAATCCTCTTTGTGATAATAAGACATAATCAGGAAGGTATTTTACAAGGTCTATGTATCTTGTGTATTCATATAGCATTCCATCATAAAAACATTTAATATCAACTTGATTTTCTGCTTTGCTTAGTCTTTTTAGATTGAATTTATCAAATGTAGACAAGTCAATTGAGAAGGTCTTGCTAGAAGATAGTGTTTGGCTAACATTTGCTATATCATCATTTCCTGTTATCTGCTTCCATTCTTCATCAACCATTGGATATATTGTACAATAATCAACTACATAAGCTGTTTCAAATGCTATTGTTGGAGCCGTTGCTTTTGTTCCCCACCTAAAGCCAGAAGGGTCAACAAATGCATCAATAGAATCTTTTATTGACAAATTCATACCATCAATAATGCTTATTGTAATTTGTGTTGAATTACTGTTTCCAAATGCATCATAAACTATTAACTTAAAAGTATGAGAAGTTTCATATGTTCCATTAGTAAAAATTAACCTTCCTTCGCAATTGCTTCCACTACAATAATTTTCTGAAGGTAATGGGGCAAATAAAAATTTACTTGAATGTTGAGAAAGATTTCTTGTGTCATATACTTTTGTGCCATCTATAAAAAATTCCATCATCTCCATATTATTGTTAGAATCAGAACCATGAAGAAGTATTTCAAAATCTCTTGAATATACTATTCCATCTTGTTCGTCAGGTATATCTATTTCAGCTACAGGAGGAATTTTGTCAACAAATACAACAGCAGAGAGTTTATCAAGAATTCTTGATGATGAGTCAAAAACTATAGCCCAAAGAGTATTATCTCCTTCTTCAAGCTGGTCAATATCTAAAGGAGTTCCCCGATAATAATATAATGAATTATTCTGTGTTTTTGAAGTAATCAATTGAAGAACATCAGTACCATCAGCTTGTTTTGCAATAGTTATACCACCTTCTGCTGGCGCCAATGTTACTACAACTGGAATAATGCCATTAGGAGTAACCTCAAAATAAAAATCAACTAGTTCACCATTAATATAGTCTATACTAACTTCAAGTGTGAGTTCTTTTGTAGATAAATCAACAGTGTCAAGACATTTAGCCCTCAATATTAAATTTGTTTCAAAATCTTGGGATGCCGCTATTGTTTGTTTCTGTTTTGAGTAGAAACTCGATGTTCTCTCACAAATATAATCAGTACTTCCATTAGTATCTGAACCGCCAATTATTGTTATTGGAGATGTAACTTTATAACCTGAGCCACCATCAAGATATTCTTCAAACCATTCATTCTGACAAGAATAGTATGAATCTGTAGACTCAAATTTGTATTGGCAGAAATAACCTTCTTCACCTGTGTCGTTTAAATCAAATACTATACTATCAATTGTATCAGGATAAATTAAATTCTCAAAGTTTCTATAATATTTTTCATTACCTTTATCAAGCATAATTTCATTTAGTTGTGGTGGTGTGTTATCATATATTAATGTATATTTCCCATCAAGTTTATAACCATATACATCTACACACTTGAAATGCAAATCAATTCCATTATATACGGATAAATCTAATTGCGAACTAAATTCGCTAAGAGTAAATGAAAGAGATGAAGTTGCTGGGAAGTTTTTTGCAAATTTCATATCTCCCCTTTGAGCTGTTATATTGCATTGGTGTTTTCTGTATTCTGGGACATTAAAATTTACAATAATATTAGGATTTGAGTTTGATGTGTATAATTTTGTGTCTATTTGATTAATGATATCTCCACTAAAATTAAAACCTGGAGTTGAGTTATCCAAATAATATATCATTTCCTGCATATTAATGTTTCCTGCCATGTCAGAGAAATTCAAATAATGTTTCATTTCAACTAGATTTTTATCAATTGTGTCATATTCAAATGCATCTGCCATCGAATCAATGTTATCTATTGTTAATTGTGCAATAAAGGAATCATTTCTTTTATCAAGTGAAAATGATACGCTCCCAATTTTTACATAAGGCGATAAATTATTATCAGGATTCTTCATTTTATATAACCAGCCCAAATTATCTGATATCCATGAACCAGTACCATCAAGAGAGGCGTTAAAATACCCAGGGTCATCACTTGTAGTATAATATTCCCCGTTATATTCTATTACTGAATTAAATCCGTTACTTTCTCTTCCAATTAATTTGTAACTTAAAATCTGAGGTTCATTAGGATCATATAATAATGTTAAGTTTTTCTTAACAATATTTCCAACATTATCTTGGCAAATTGCAAACCCATTTTTTATCCCAGGTGATGAAAAGTCAAGAGTTCCTGTAACATTTTTGTAAAAATCAACATCAGGGTAAATGTCAATTTCAAATCCTTCAGGGACATCCTTAATTGTTAAATCAAAAGTTTCTGATTCATATTCTGCACGACAGGAAGTTAAGTTTTTATCAGCTGAAACACCCCACAGAGCCGTTGGGCCGTTAATGAATCCGTAATTTGAATTAAACCCAGTATATCTTACTGGCTCTATTATCACCAAGTCTGTATTGAAGTCAACTTTTATCATAAAATCAAGTGTGCCTGATTGATTGAATACATCATAACATGCCATTGTCATATGATAAATGTCAAGATTTTCTGAAGAGTTATATATTGGAAGAGTCATATCAAATTGAACTTTAGGTGATTCTTTTCCTGTCAAGTTAATCCTGCCAGTCCCATTGTAAAATGATGAATCAATGCCAGATGTTACAGGTTCTAATGTGAAATTGCAACCAATTATCTTTGATTTGTCAGATGCGTTGAATGTTAATTTTGTTAATGGGCCAAGCATTTGCTCAATTTCCTTAATTCCAGTATTATCTACTAAAATATGACTTGTAAGGTCAACTTGTGGTCCATTTAAGTCAAAATCAATTTTATATGTCAATTCCCTACCTATATTTCCTGCTTGGTCTTTTACAATTACAGAGATTTCATTTATTCCTTCATCTACTAATGAATGGCCAGTTGAGTTTACAAAAAATTCTTTTACACTTTCCCTTACAAATTCCTGATTAACTTCATATGATACATAATCGCTTTTGCCATTTACACTAAAGTCAATAAATAATTTTGGAGTAATATTAAAATCTTTACATGCATCAACTCTTGCATCTGACATTGAAAAGACTACTCCGACATTACCTCCCAAGACATTCATATAATCTCCAGATATTGCTGTTGGATGTCCACTAGAATTATATCCTTCAAAATACAAATAAGAATTTGGAGGAAGAGAATCACAGGAAAGTATGAAATCCGATATTTGCGAACCTATTGATTCAAATACATAACCATTAAACATGTTTTTGTAAATATTGTTTATTTCAGTTTCAGGCATAGACCGTAACAATGGAATTCCACCTTTAATGTCTGGAAAACCATCATTGTTAGAATCTTTAAAACATCCAGCCGAGTCATCCCATTTACAGAGAGTATCTCCAGAAGAGCCATGAAGTGCAGTATATTTTGAATTAACATAGTTGTTAGGGTCTAAACATTTATCTTTTATTGTATATAATTCACAAAACAATTTTGAATTGTACATTGACTGAGATCCCCAAGGTTCATTTATTTCATAATAATTGTCTTTTTTACCAAGATAGCCTGAAATTTCGCTTTTGTATGCTTTGTCAATTGATTTTGTCATATAAGTGCAGTCCCCCATGTAACTTGATTTTTCCGGAGTGCAGAAATTAAGATTGTCTACTTCAAAACATTTGCTGCATGTTGATGCTGATGCTGATATTATTTCAACAGGTTTGTAGATTAAATCATTAGAGCTAATTCCAGTTCTTTCATATGCTTCAAAACTTACGGCATCAATATCAACTGTTAATTCTTCTGAAAGTATGGTGATTTCTATTTCATAAGTGCCATTTGGAATTATGTATGAACTAAATACAATTTTTTCATAATAATATTCATCCATTGGCGAAAAGTAATCTGTTAATTTTTGAGTGAAATTTGCATTATCAATTATATTGCCCCCTTCATCATATGAGTTAACATAATATTTTAACCTTGATGAATTATCAAAGCCAATAGGTTTTGCATACAAAAAAAGATTATATGCAACTCCAGTTGCTACATTTGGAATTTTCTGACTCATTTTATTATTGTCTTCTAGTCTATAGGAATTATAACCACTAAATGAAAAAGAAAGAGAACTACCATATGTTACAAGCATTCCCCCATCAAAAACCCATTTTTCAAGTGGTTCTTGTTCAAAACTAGATTCTTTTACTAAATTTTTTCTGTACGAATAACCAAGAACATTTATATTTTTGTTTTCTTCTACTGCATTTGAAATGCAAATTCCTTCTTGTTCATGAAAGGTATTTGGAGCATAATCTTCAGCAGGGACCCATTTGCATCCTTTTTCTAGTAATATGCTAGGACTTATTCCTAGAGAAGGGTTGTTCTGGCAATTATCTTTAGTTTTATAATCATCACAAGACCATATATCAATTTTTGGAATACATCCATATTCATAATAATCAAAAGAAATATCTTCTATGTTAATAAATTGAGTACTTATTTTTCCAGCCCTATATGGATTGTACAAACATGATTCGCCATTTACTTCTACAGCTTCACATGTTTGTTTGCTAAGATAAAAACCAAAAGGCGACCCCGCATCACGACATATTTTCCTTGCTTCTTCATTGTCAAAGGGATTATCTGTTAAATTGTCATCTATAATATAAGTGTTATTTTCGTCACCAGGGATAATTTGAGTCCCATTATCATTTCCAGGAGTTTTTATAGCATCACCAACACAATTAGAATTAAATGGAATTAAACTGCTACATCTATCAAGTTTAGAACCTAAATAATTTTGCACTTCCGGAAGGTCATATATGAAACTACCTCCTATGTGCGCTTTGCATGATACACCAACTTGACAACCTTGCCTTGTATCTTCAAATTGCTTACACAAATCTGAACCTGATTCAATGGAATCAGTATCTACATCTCCAACATATATCTCACCTGATGGACATTGAGTAGTTCTTGCTTTTATTGTCAATTCTGAATCTGGTATGTAACAGCACACATAATCCAGCGCGTAAGTTGCACTTATTCCTAAAAACAGGAATAATATAAAAAATACTAACTTTTTAACATAACTCATAGATAGTTTATTTTAATTTAGTTATATAAAGTTTATATGATACTTGAAAGTAAAAACACTTAGGTTATAAGAGAATCGGAAAATGTGAGAATATATAATTAATTAATTTTGTTTAATCTTCTGGTTCAGGATCTTCATCAATATTTTCTACTGATCCCATGATTTTGTGATATATCTCTTGGACATCTTTTGTATCTTTTAATTTCTTATGCAGAGTTCTTAGACGCTTCTTTCTTTCCAAGTATTCTTTTTCATATTCTGAATCTCCCATTTGTTATTAAAGTTATATATATTATATGTAAGTTTGTTTTATTATTATTTATTAATTATCAAAGCACTAATAAACACCTGTACTTACTATTAGTAATAATATAACATTTATAAATATTACTATCGATAAGTGAATTGATAATAAAAAATGCAAAAGGGCTCAAATTTATAAAAAACAAATACTTTATTATTATAAGTTAAAATTAATTGAGGCTAGGAAAACCTTAGATTTTTTGAAATTCTCAATTTATTAAAATTATATTTATATAAAAAATGACAAGACTTGCTATAATCAAAAAGGAAAAATGCAAACCGAATTTGTGCGGATGGGCTTGCATGAGAGTATGTCCTATAAATATGACTGGTTCAGATTGTATTTATGAAGGAGATGACAAAAAGGCAGGGATTGATGAGATTTTATGTACTGGTTGTGGAATATGTCCAAAACATTGTCCATTTGATGCAATTACAATTATTAATCTGCCAGAACTTTCAAATAAACCACCAATTCATCAGTATGGCATGAATGGTTTTAGAATATTTGATTTGCCACTTATTCAAGAAGGTTCAATTACAGGAATTATTGGAAGAAATGGAATTGGTAAATCAACAGTAATTAATGTTTTATCAAATATAGTTAAAGCCAATTTTGCAGATTTTTCTAAAGAAAAATTTAAAACATCAGAGGAATATTTTGCTTATCTTAATAATTTGTTTAAAGGTACAGCATTACAGAATTTTTTTACAAAGTTATCTAAATTAGAAATCCAAGTTTCATACAAACCACAACAAATAATCAGTATTCCCGATATATTTAAAGGCAAACTTATTGAACTTCTAAGAAAAATCTCAAATGATGAAAATAAAATAAAAGAGATGGCAGACATGCTAAATATTGGCAAAGTCCTAGATAGAGATATTAAAGTTCTATCTGGAGGAGAATTGCAAAGAGCAGCAATTTGCTCATCACTTCTAAAGGATAATTCAAATTTGTTTATTTTTGATGAAATTACAAATTACTTAGATATATATGAAAGACTTAATACCTCAAAGATTATTAAAGAGAAAGTGGCAGGGAAAACAGCCCTTGTTGTTGAACATGATTTAGTTGTTCTTGATTTTCTTGTAGATTTCGTCCACATTATGTATGGTGAGCCTGGAGCTTATGGAATGCTGACTGGCATTAAAGCTGCAAAGGTAGGAATAAATGACTATCTTCATGGCTATTCTAAAGAAGAGAATGTTAGATTTAGAGATAAGTCTATTAGTTTTGATAAAGAGTCTGTTACTGAGTCCAAGAAAGTGCAAATAGTAGCTGAATGGGAGAAGGAGGAGATTAGAGTTGGTGATTTTAAATTGAAGATTGATAGAGGTGAAATTAAGAAAGGAGAAATTATGGGAATTATAGGTCGTAATGCTCTTGGCAAATCTACATTTATCAAACATGTTGCCAGCAGAGGATTTGAGAATGCAGTAGTTTCTTTAAAAGCTCAGCTAATTGAGAGAAGTGATAATCTTGTTATGAATGAGCTTATGCAATTTGAGAATTATTCAGATAACTTTTATCAGATATATGTATTAGAACCTCTTAATATAAAACCACTTCTTGAAAAACAAGTAGCACAATTATCAGGAGGAGAATTGCAAAGATATGCTATTGCTAAATGTATTCTTGCCGAGGCCAACATTTATCTTCTTGATGAACCGACAGCTTTTCTTGATATTGAAGATAGGCTAAAAGTTGCAAAAATGCTAAAAAATTTTATAATGCTTAAAGAAAAATCAGCATTTATTATTGACCACGATTTAGTTTTTATGGACTACTTGTCAGATAGATTACTTGTATTTTTAGGAGAACCATCAGTTAAAGGCATTGCATCTTCCCCACTTCTTATGAGAGATGGAATGAACAAATTTCTAGGAGAGATTAATATTACTTTTAGAAGAGATGATTCCAATAAAAGACCAAGAGTAAATAAATTAGGAAGTGTTAAAGATTCTGAACAGAAAAAGATTGGAGAGTATTATTATTCTTAAAATTTAATTGCCTTGTTTAATGTTTTAGAATTTTCAATCCATGCTTCAACTTTTTTTATTGAAGGAGTAGTTTTTGAAATTTTCTTTTTTTCATTTGCTTTTTTTATCTTTTCTAACAATTCTTCAGGTTTTTCTTTTTTAAGTTCAGATATTGTTTCAACCCCCGATTCATTTAATAATATTGCATTGTTTTTTGAAAGGTTCTCAATTCTAAGTAAGTCAATAAAGTTTGCCCATTTTAATATTTTATCAGAGTTAATCTTAAGTTTTAATGCAAGTTCGTCTCTGCCGATTTTAGTTTTTGCTCTAGCAAAAAACTCATCCGCATTCTCAAGTCCTTCTTTTTTTAATTTTTCAGAATCTATTTTTCCCACACCAGAAATTATAGACATTTTAATTTTTGGTGCACTTATAGATTTTGGCTTTGAAATAGTATCTTCTTCTTTCATGTTTTGAGTTGTTTCATCTTTTTTTACAGGAAGTTGTTCTGGTGTTATTTTTTCAATTTTCGAGTTCTCTTGAACTTCCATTGAATGTTTTTTTACTGCCTCTTCGATGTCTTTTCTAGTTATTTTGTCTATACCACTTCCTTTAGATGAATGCTTGAATAAGGAAAACATAGGACACCACCTTGTAATTCCAGTTACTATTAGAATTATTCCTACAATAATAATTACAATCTTTCCAATAAGAGATGGCACCGCCTGAGTAAATGACAGAATAATAATTATAAAACCAATTAAAATTCTGATGATTCTTTCGCTTTTAGACACATTTTGATATATCATTTATATTATTAACTTTTTTTAAATATATAAAAGTTGTGATTTTCTGGGCTGTGGGACAAAAGTCCTCAACTCAATCTTCTAAAATAATAACTA
>CAYLKB010000029.1:10514-15544 GCA_964384165.1 uncultured Methanosarcinales archaeon | reverse complement strand
ACCTGCAAATTCTTCATTAACATCTGCTAATGGTATTGGACAAGTTTATTATGATAGTGATGAATCATGGCTATCAGACTCTCTATGGAATACTTCGCATAGCTTCCTTCGTGGAGGAAGATGGACAGATTTAGGAAATGCTGGAATATATGCATTATATTTAGCTGATGGCCCTTCTGCATCTGACACGCATACTGGATTTCGTTGTTCTTATTCAAATTAATTAAAATAATATTAAAATAATTATTGTAAATATGATAATAATTTTTATATTAATAGATATAATTTAAAAAAAAAATCACTTTGGAATCTTAACTGATTTAATATCTAGATTCTCTACAGTATCCTTAAAAAAATCAAGTGCTTTTAAATATGATAATTTCTTAAAATAAATAACTCTTATTGCAGGTTCAGTATATTCAACCCATTCAAAAGACTTAAATTCAGGTTTTGGTTGATTATCAAATCTAAATTCATTATCATTTCCATAAAAATATAAAAGAAAATATCTCTGTTCTTGACCATCAAAATTGTATTTCTCTCTTAAATAATATGGAAACTTATATGAAATTTTTTCATCCATCTTTGAAATAATTACAAACTTATCAGTACCTATTTCCTCAAAAAGTTCTCTAATTAGAGCCTTCTCCTCTTCTTCTTTTTCTTCCACACCTCCTTGTGGAAATTGCCAAGCATCATCAATCCACGCATGTTCACACATTAGAACTTTCTTATCTTTGTTTATGATGATGGCAGCAACATTATCCCTATATATTTCATCTGCCATTTTTACTAATCAAGTAAATCTAAAAAAAACATATTTTAAATAGTTTATAATACTTTTGAAAAATATTAGTAAATCCTATCAATCAGGCTTTGTCCATAAAATAAATAAGGTGTCAAATATATGAGAGCCTAGATATATATTCATATTAAAAAGACCCCGGAGAGGTCTCTATGCGGAGATGTGCAGTGTTAGTGAAATCTCACTGCATCCAAGAATTCATAAAATGAATTGCCATGAGTCATTTAGATAATAAAACTATATTAGCCCGAAAGGGCAACATTAAGAAAATGATATTCCGAACAAAACCATTAATCAAATAAGTTTATAAATAAGTAATTTGAAAATATAACTATGAACAATAAAGCACAAATAAATCAAATTTTTGTATACATACTCTCGGTAATTATTATTCTATTTATTGGATTTATTGTAGTAAAATTCATTTCAGGTTTCTCAGATGCACCAAATGAGCTACAATTAGAAAAGACATTTGATAATATAAAAGATGATTATGATGAAATCTATGTTAATTATGGTGATGAGATAAGCACATCATACAAAACTGCAAATCAAATAAATTATGTCTGCTTTATTCAAAAAGAAGAATGCATAGATAATCTAGATGAATTATCCGATACTCAAAAAGAATCACTTAAAACTGTATTTAAAGCTGGAGACAATATAATCCAATTTGACTCAAATGATATTGTAGCATCTGATAACTTAAATAAGTTTTTCGTGAAAGAAGAATGCATGTGTGCTCAAACAAGAGCTAACTCAATAAGAATTATAATTGAAAATCGTAAAAACGATATATGGATAATAAACAAAGACGACTTAGAAATTACTTAATTATATATTCTCTATTAAAATAATATTTAAAAAAAAAAGGAATATATATTCTTATTCAATTAAAAGAAATCGTGTCTATTAAGAAAATCTGTTATAACTGTCTATTAAGTAAAATTTGTGATATATTTGTATAAAAAAAAAGAAATCACAACCTTTATTAACCTGACTGCTAAAACTTAATTATATGTTAATTAAATCTATTGAGATAGAAAATATTAGAAGTTACTCAAAAACAAAAATAGAATTTAATGAAGGAATTAATTTTTTATCCGGAGATATAGGTTCGGGAAAAACAAGTATTTTATTATCTATAGAGTTTGCATTGTTTGGTTTTAAAAAAGGCGATATAGAAGGTACACAACTACTAAGAAAAGGAGCATTTGAAGGAAATGTGATATTAAATCTAACAGACAATAATAACAACAATATAGAAATTTATAGAAAAATAAAAAAATCAAAAAAAAATCCATTTCAAATTTCACAGGAAAACGGATATATAAAATATAATTCAAATATAGAAGAATTAACTCCAACACAATTAAATGCTAAAATATTTGAGATACTAAGTTTCCCTGAAGAGTTTCTTTCTAAAAACCGAAATTTAATATACAGATATACAATATACACTCCCCAAGAACAACTAAAAGAAATACTATTCTCCCCTGAAGATGAAAGACTTGAAGTCATAAGAAAGATATTCAAAATTGACAAATACAAATCTTTAAGAGATGCAATTTCTATATATTCATCTACTCTTAGAGAAAGAAAAAATTACTATCAAGCCAAAACAGAAGACAAAGATAAAAAGAATGAAAAAATTAAATTATTAAATAAAGAACTCCAAGAACTTAAAACTACAATAAATAAAATTAATGAAAATGAAGAAAAAGTAAATGAATATCTAAAAAAATTAACATCCTCTTCAAATAAACTTGAGATAATATCAAATCAAAAGAATTCACAATTGTTAGAAAAACAAAAAGAATTTCTTCTAATTGAAGAAAATGAGCGAAAAATAACTGAATTAGAAAAAGAAATTAATAAGAGAATACTTTTTATTAATCAAAATAATTATGAAACTTTAGAAAAAAATATACAAGAATGTAAAAAAAAAATATCTAAAATAGAAAGTAACATCTTGGATAAAAAGTCTATCAAAGAACTAATTAATAATAAATTAAAAGAATTTGAGCAATTTGAAAAAGAAAAAGAAAATTTATCACAAAAAATAAATAAGTTCAAAAATAAAAAAGAACTACTAATGACAAAAAAAAAAGAAATCGACATTATGTTGACAAAATGCAGAATTAAAGATATTCAATATGAAACAGAAAAAAAAAGACTTGAATACAATAAAATAAAAAAAGAATTATCTAGATTAGAAGAAGAAAAAGAAAAATTACTTGAGATTGAACATAAATTGCAAACATTAAATAAATTGATAGAAGATAATGCAAAAAATATATCTAATATACAGAATTACTCAAATTGTCCTTTATGCATACAGCAAATAAGTCCAAATTATAAGATTGAATTTGAAAAAACTATAACTAATGAAATTATTAAGAGTAAAAAAGAAATAGAAGAGCTGGAAAAAAAAAGAGATATAATTAAATCACAAACTATAAATATCAATGATAAGAAAGAAATATTAGAGAATATTCTAACAAATCTTTCAATGTTTGATGAAAGACTAAAAAATCTAATAGAAAAAGAAAAAGAAGAAAAAGAATTACTTGAAAAAATAAATTTAGAAGAAAGAAATTTTGATTCTAAAGAACTAAACAAAAATGAAGAACTACTACAAAATATATCAGATACGCTAAAAGAAAAAGAAAAATTTAGAATGGAGAATGAACAATTATCAACAATAATTTTTGAAATGGAAAAAGAAATAATAAATAATAATTCAGTAATAAAAGATAATCAAAAACTTATTGAAGAAATAAACAAAAATAATAATGAGATATTAGATTATGAGAAAAAAGTATCATACTTAAAAGGTTATATAAAAAACAAAAAAAAAATACATGATGAACTTGAAAATATTAAAGAACAACTTAAAGAAAATAATCTCAAGAAAAAATCATATCAAGACAAATTAGATGAAGTAAGAGATAAATACAACAGAATTATTGAAAAAAAATCCAATATTAATACAAATATAGAAAACTTAAATACATGGATAAAAGAAAATGAAAATGACTTGGAAAATATTAAATTATTTGAAGAAAAACTAAGCAAACTACTTAGTGATGAAAACTTTTTGACAAAAAAATTAACTGCAATAGCACAGCTTTTAGAAAAAGCAATGCTTACAAAGTATTACATAGAATTTAATGAAATATTTGAAAAACTTTTTAGAGAATTAATAGAAGACAATGATATAGAAGTAAGACTTAGCGAATTATTTAGTCCAATTGTTGAGCAAAACGGATATGACACTGAAATAAAAAATTTGAGCGGAGGAGAAAAATCATCTCTTGCTATAGCATACAGAATGGGACTTAAGCATATAATTGAGCAAAATCTTGAAAAAACTCAAAAACTAGACTTTGTAATATTAGACGAACCAACTGATGGTTTTTCTGACCAGCAAATAGACAGACTGGGAAACATTTTAAAAGAATCTCAATTAAAACAAATAATTTTAGTATCACATGACGAAAAAATTGAATCAATAAGTGATTCTATTATTAAAATAGAAAAAACTAATCACCAAAGCAAAATAATTTAAATTAAACTAAAAATATATAAAAGCTTTCACTAAAATATTAATATGGAACAAGAAATAAAATTAATATCTTGGAATGTTAATGGCATTAGGGCGGCATTAAATAAAGGATTTGACGAGTCTGTTGAATCAATGGGTGCAGACATTTTATGTTTGCAAGAAACAAAAGCTCATCCAGAACAAGTGGACAAACTTCTTGAAGAATATGAATATCATTTCTGGAACTCGGCTCAAAAGAAAGGATACTCGGGTACAGCAATATTCTCTAAAATAGAACCAATAAAAGTAACATTTGGGATAGGATATGAAGAACTGGATAAAGAGGGCAGAGTAATAACGGCAGAATTTGAACAATTTTATTTAGTTAATGTTTACACTCCAAATTCAAAAAGAGAACTTGAAAGACTTGATTTAAGATATTCAAACTGGGACCCTAAATTTTTAGAATATGTAAAAGAACTTGAAAAAACAAAACCTGTTGTATTTTGCGGAGACTTAAATGTAGCTCATAGAGAAATAGATCTTAAAAATCCAGATACTAATAAAACAACAAAATCTAAACCTGGGAATGCTGGTTTTACTGATAAAGAAAGAGAAGGATTTGACAATATTTTAAATGCTGGATTTATTGATACATTCAGGTATTTGCATCCTGAG
>CAYLKB010000029.1:0-10504 GCA_964384165.1 uncultured Methanosarcinales archaeon | reverse complement strand
TGAGGAAGAAAAATATTCCTGGTGGTCTTATATGTTTAATGCAAGAGCAAAAAATGTTGGTTGGCGTATTGATTATTTCTGCATATCAAAATCATTAAAAGACAAACTTCAATCTGCATTTATATTAAATGATATATCTGGCTCAGACCATTGTCCTGTTGGAATCATTTTAAAATAAAAAATAATCTCTCTAAAGATAATATTATAAAAAAATATGCAAATCTAAAAAGATTAAAAACTATTCGCAGTCTCAACTCTCAATAGTAACAAAACTTTATAATTATATTTTATCAAAAACATTTATGTTAAACAAGTTTAAATTTGCTATAATCATATTATTAACATTAAGTATTGCAGGCCAGGCAGTATTTGCCAAGGATAATTTCAACTACATGTATTTCTTTTTAGACAAAGAATCACAAGAAGGAAATAAAATTTCTTTTGAAGTTGTAAATGATGGCGAATTAAAAAATGATGATATGTTCACATTAGACCTTAAAATAAATAATGTTATTGAATATGAGATCTGTAAGAAAATACTAAATCTCGATGGCAACACTGGTTTTCTAAAAATTACCTGCATAGTCCCTAAAGATTATGACTTGGGAGAATATGTATTTACTGCACATATAATACGAGATAATAATATTGTTAAAACAGAAAAAGCATATGTTAATCTTAATGAAAACTTTAAGAGCGATATTTTATTTAAAGAATTAGAAGGAAACAAAACATTAATTGAATTAAGATTTGAGAATACTACTCAAATCAGAGGAAATTATATTTTAGAACATGAAATACCAAAATCGGTTATTGCACTCTTAAATGATGATAATAAAGACTTTCTTATAACTTCACCACTAGAATATCAAATATTAAAAGAAGACCCTCTTATAGCCTGGAGTATTGACAAAGCACCTTCAAAAATAAACTATACTATGAATAAAAGAATATCAGAAGACCAAAAAGCTGAATTCTCAGTTGATATAAAAAAAGATAATTATTTTTCTAAAATGAGCTATGTTGTTCTTTTTCTTATTATTATTATAGTTGTAGCAGCATTTTATCCTTTACTTAAAAAAAAGAAAAATTAAAAATGTTAAAAAAAGGTCAGATATCAATATTTATAATTATTGGAATAATAATATTACTTCTATTCGTTTTTCTAATATCTGGAAACTTTGGCAGTAAAAAAAAGAATTTAGCTGAAGAACCTGGTAAAGACGATGACTTGACTAAATTAAATCCTTTAAATACAAATATTGATTTTTGTCTTGAAAAGCAATTAAAAAGAGCATTAATAATTGCAGGAATTAGGGGGGGATTTCTATATAAAAAGGATGAATATTATCTGCCAACAGGCCCAACAGTAACATATAATCAAGATTTTCTCTCAAATATGAATATAAATGTAAACTCAATGAAAACTATGGTTCATTTGTATAAAGATGTATATTCTCCAATTTACGCTTTAAATAAAACAAATGAATATTACAATCAGACAATAGTTGATAATTTTGAAAGTTATGTTCTCGATGAATTCTTAGAATGCTTAAATTTAAAAGATTATGAGGAACAAGGATATGAAATAATTATGGAAGACTATATTGGAGAAATTCAAGTTATAGACCCTTCTACAAGTATTATTAAAGCAACAGATGTTGATGGATTAGTAGGAGATACTTTTAAAATAACACTTGCCGAAGAAAGTTATTATGGAAAATTAACTCAAATAATTGATGAAACATATTTTATTCAATTTGAAAGTTCTGTTTTTAATGGAAAATATATACCAACAGACCTAAGCCAAGTTAATGTAATCAATATGAATAAATCAGTTAATGTAGAAATTACATTTAAAGATGAAGAAGTAACTGCAGAACTTAATTTTCCTGCAAAAATTAAAAGAGATGATTATACATCATCAATAGAAAACTCTATTGCAACAGTAAGAGTAAGATTCATTAAACTACTTGAACTTTCTCAATTAATTCTATTTGAAAAAAGAGACAACCGAAGCATTGATCTTACAAACCCTAAACACATAGAAAAGATATTTGCTCAAAATAGCTACTTTAGAAACACTAATTTAAATAATATAACGATTGTAAAAACTATATATAATGACACACCAGAAAATAAGAAATTTATATATTCATTAATTGACTATGATAGCATGATAACTGGAAATCCTTACGAGTTTAGATTTGGTTACCACAATGATGCACCAATTGTTGACCTTGGTCTTCTTGAGTCAAACGAATTTCTTGATGAAGGAATATTATTTGTCGTAGCAGAAAATCAAAGAGTAGAATTTAATTTATTGAATATTACTCATGATTATCAAGGAATAGACCCATTCTTAAGGCATTTTGAAGAATATGAGTATTATGGAGGTGATGCTTATTTTCATATATATCCAAATGGAAAACTAATTTTTGAAGGCTATCAGCAAAAAAGTTATTCATTTGACATAACTGTTACTGACTTTGAAGCAGAAAGAACGCACACTTTTATATTTATTGTTGGTTTCCCATCTAATGAAGACAATCAGGATGCGATCAATTGTTTTGATTTTGAAAACTTTGAAGTCCCAGGATTATTTCCAATTGAAAATAAATTTAAGAATTTATATGAATATTATGATGGTACACAGAATGTAATTTATGGATACCAACTCTATATATCTCCTGCTGTATATAGTCCTGATGAACTTCCTAGAGAGTCTGAATTAAAATTTACTTGCAATTATTATGATACGGCATCAGAAGTAGAAGTTACAATAAATGGAATTCCACATGAAATTAGTGAAAATAATATTGTTAAAATTCCCCAAAAAGCTATAATGCAAGAAGTTGTAGTATCAATGACTAGAGGTGGAAACCCACTTGGTGAACCTTACAAAATAAAAATATATCCCGCTACATGTCTTGGGCCTCATCCTGTAGATGAAGCATCACAAAGAGCATTATATGGAACTTATGCAGGTGGTGAATTATCTTGCTGTGATACAGAACCAATAGTAGAATCAATAGAAAATGATAATCCACAAGAATTTACAACATTTGGTGCTCCTTTGCTTTCAGGAGATATGGCTTTAGATGTTGAATTGTATCTTTGCTATACTCCAGGGTCACAAGAAACATATTTTAGTAGTGAACCTGCATTTGATTATATAAGACAAAGCATTTGGTCAATAGACTCAGATATATCATCAATATTTACAGGTAATTTAAAAGCAAGATGCAATGGAAAATATCCAACAGCTATAAGTAAAGACACACTTCAACCAATTACTTCTGGAAATGACTATATCTCAACAATGAAAAAAATAAAATTGTTAGGAGATGAGATAGATGCAAATGGAAAAGCATTAAGACTAAAAAAAATAAAAAGTGCTAGAGAATGTGAATTTTGTATGCTTGACACATATGCCCCAATCCAAATACTCGATAATAATAATATCATGTTTGTATCTGGTATAGTTGACTCAAATCCTAATCCTTTAGTAATGCCTATTCCCAATTTACCTGAATTTGAGGAAGCTTATATTTTTTGTTCATCAGACTGGTATGGTTCATCACAATCAGAAATAGACTGGCAATCAAATGCTTTTGGTAAATGGGTAAAAGAAGACTCATATAGGAGTCAAGGTTATTGTACATTAGGTTCAAACACATGTGAGAGATATAACAAAACACCATCCAATACTATTTATGGTGGAGCATGTACTGAAACAACATTTGATGGAAATAACCTTAACTCTAGAAAAATATGCTAGTAAGAAAAATAGGACTCATTGTCATTAATTTTTTTCTAGGTATAGTAACTATCCACTCTCTAATCTCTAATTCAATATAATTACTTATTGAAAATTACAAATTTTTATAAGTCAAAAAGAAATAAAATATATATGCAAGTAAATAAAAAAGCTATAGAAACATATTTTATTTTAATTTTAGTTATATCTGTAGTTTTTGCATTATTATTGACATTAACAATTAATTTAATTTTTAGTCCTGACAATGAACAATGCAAAGATGTAACATTTGAAATCATTGATATTTGTAAATTAAGAAATATGTATAAAGTAGAAATTCAAAATACTTACTCATCCACATTAAAATTTAATATTAATGGCAAAACCGAAAGAGATTATGTTCTATCAGAAGGTGACCAGAAAGTATTTAGAGTTAGCATTGAAGAAAAAGATGAAAAAAAGATAATTCCGATATTAATTGATGATTCTGGAATTTCATACACATGTAGAGGTAAAACAGAGTTTTTTAATGATGTAGTAAGCAATTGCTAATTGAGGTTCAAAATGAAAAAAATTAAAAATAAAACTGGCCAAGTATCTGTATTTGTAATTATTTCAACAATTATTGTATTAGTTTTGCTTTTTTTCATATTAACAGGCAATATTAAGATTTTCAATACACCTGAGGATGATATTAAAGAAGAAATCACTGATATTGTTAAGTCATGTGTTGAAGAGTTTGGTAAATCTGGAACATTTTTACTAGGTTTTCAAGGAGGTTATATAAATATAAATGAATTCATATCAAGAAATCCTGACAGACATGTAGATTTTGGAATGAAAATTCCAAATTGGGATACTCAAGTAAATGATATCCCAACAAGAGAATCTATGCAAACTCAACTTGAAACATATATAGAATTAAATGCATATTCCTGCATTCTATCTAATTTAAATTCTCTTGAAGATTATGTTGACATTGAAGTAAATGACACACTTGATGTTGATGTATCTATAAATGATGAGACTATAGTAATTGACTCAGACTTGCTTATTAAATTTAATAACAAAAATTCTCAAAATATTATAGCAGTTGAAGACTACCTAGTAACACTTGAAAATACAAGGCTAGGCGATTTGCATTCACTAGCAGTAGAAATTTATAATTTAGAAGCATCTACATACTTTATTGAAGACTTAGTCCTTGAACAAATTTACTCAGCATCAGATTACTCTGATACAGAATATTCAATGCCATCAGAAGGTATGGCTTTTAGATGCTCAAAGACATTCTGGACAATACCACAATTAAAAGAAACACTAGCAAAAATAAATAATAATAATTTTAAATACTTATATTTAAGAGGAACATATCCAATTGATGATATATACGAAATTAACCTTGATAAAAAATATGGACTTGATGATAATATAAATTATTATAAAAGCAATTATATATATTCACTTTTTAATACAAAACCTTCATTTTACAACTACAAAGTAGATATTATGATGCCTTCAACAGAAATTACTGGTAGGCAAGGATATCTACAAAGATACCCATACAGAACATTTGAAGTAACTCCAAGCAACGGACAATTAGTTGAGCCCATGGAAATGGAAATGGACCTTGGAATGCAAATACCTATTCCTTGCATTGAAATATATCACCACTTATATACATTAGATTATGACTTAATTGTAAAACTTACTGATTACAATGATGATGCAGGAAATTACTTTTTTCAATTTCCTTTAAGAGTATTAATACAAAACAATAATCCTAAACAAAAGCCAATAAGTATTTTACCTGATGAGCAAACAACATTTAATAAAGATAATTATTGCAATAATGAAAGTTATCAATACCCATTAATTGTATTTGCAAAAGATAAAAATACTCAAGAATATCTTGAAGATGTTAATATTAGTTATAAATGTCTTGCTATAGAATGTGATTTAGGATTAACTAAGAAACCATCATATATGGGTATAAAAAGAACAGCAGCACAGCCATTCTTTGAAGGAGAATTCCCATATTGTCATCAAGGCCAATTAATAGCACAAAAAGAAGGTTATTATAAATCAGAAATCAGGATAAATACTGATGAAACATTATTAGAGCAAAATGATGCAGAATATGAAGAATTAATACTAACTCCTGTAAAAAAATTTACAATAGATACAAGTTCATTCTTAATGATTTTTAGAGAAGACAATACCGGATATAGAGTATTTAATGAAGAAGATGGAGGAGTTTTTGTAACATTTGAAAATGAAGGTATTGATTATTTAACTCAGGGATTCTGGCCAACAGAAAAAGGTTTTATGGATACTTTTGAATTGCTAGACGATGATAATATATCATATAACATATCAGTAATATTTGTAGATAAAGATAACAATTTAAAAGGTTTCCTTGAGCTTAAAAATCATATTCCTGATATTCATTCAGGTAATCAGATTAGATTTAAAATTCCTGCAACTAAAAATCCAATTGAAGAAAATGATTATGTTGACTTCTACAATTATATGAATGATGTTATACAAAATGACTTTTTAGGTTATGGACTAGATTTTACCTAAAAAATAAAATTAATAATAAATAAGATACTTCAAAAAGATATAAATAAAAATAAAAATAAAAAAATATAATGATAAATGTTATTCAATATTGAAAATAATTTCAACTCTGAGACTCAAATAAATCAGAAATTAAGTAAAATAGATGGTATAAAAAATTTTATTTATTATATATTAGATGTTAATATTTCTAATAATGAAGGAAAACAAATAAAAATATTACATTTGTCAGATACTCATTTTGATGATAATCAAGAAGAAAAATATGTTATGCTTGAAAAAGAGTTTAAAAATAAAGAATATGACTTAATTATCTTCACAGGAGACATTGTAAATAAATCTGGGATAGAGAAAATTTCACAAAAACATTTAATATTTTTAAGATGTTTAAAGTCTAAATATGGTAAATATTATACATTTGGTAATTATGAACATTTACATACCAAACCAACAAAGATAATTCCACTAATGGCATCATGTGGTTTTATAAATTTAACAAACAAATACAAACTCATTACAATTGAGAAAATTAATTATTCAATTTATGGACTAGATGACTCATTATTTGGAATTCCTGACACTGAAATAATAAAGAATGCAGAAAATGATAATAATTATAAAATATTAATGTTACATAACTTAGATGGAATTGATAATAACAATATAAAAGATTTCAATTTAATTTTATCAGGCCATCTTCATAGTGGAGAAATAAATCTTAAAATATTTGATGGGATAGATTATCTAATGCTTAAAGGTTCTTATAAAAATATTAACAAACATAAAAAAGGACTAAAATTATTCTCAAAGAATACTATTTCATTTATTCATCCAGGAATGCATTCTCATGTAGCTAGCAGACTAAAAGCAAAAAGAATTGGCACGCATAAAGAAGGAATTGTAGAAATTAATTTGAATTTCTAAACTTTTTAATAAAACTAAAACATAAATAAATAATCAAATTAATAAATATTGAAATTATTATTATAAAAATTAATGAATTACTGAAAAAAGAATAAGGAAACATATAATAAAACATAGAATCATAATCAATTATCCAATAGGAATTTCTAAACATTAATAAATGAAATATTTTATCCCAGAAATATACAAAAAAAGGCAATATACTTAAAAGAGAAAAAGAGAATAAAATATTAACTAATGAATATTTCTTAATTTTATCAATATTAAATGTTAGTACAAAAAGAATTGCAAATATCAAAAAAAAAGCAAAAAGAAAATCATAAATATGTCTTACATCATATAAATGGAGTATTTCCTTATCACTCCAAAGACCATTTAAACTATTTTTATGTAGAAAAAATCCTACAATATCATTTATTTGCCCATTTATTAATTCTTTATCTAAATTAGCATTCTCCATTCTTTGATTATCAACATTAATATCATACCAGTGAGGAGTATATATTGTAAAAGCTAATGGAAGATATAAACAGATATATAGAAATGATATTAGAAATAAAAACTTTGAATATTTTTTTTTCTTTAAGTTACATATTAATAATTTAGATATCATAAAATAAACTGAGAATTGTTCTTTATAATAATGTATAACAACTTAAATGTTAAAAAATAATTAAATTAATTTCTTCAAATCAGCTGTAGTAAGCCGTTCTAATGTCTCATCTAATTTTAAAACAGAAGCATCAAATCTTTCTACATCAAATTCCTCTTCCATAGATTTTTTAAAAGCTTTCATTCCAAGTTTTAAAGCTTCATTAGAAGTCAAATTAAGTTTATATTCTTTTTCAAGATACTCATTTATTCCATCAGATAGATTTCCAACAGCACGTGCCAAAAACCTCATATATATTCCAGATGGGGTTGTTTGATATAAAATTGGTTTTGAATTCTCTATTCCACCAACTAAAAGACTAACACCAAATGGTCTTAGACCTCCAGATTGTGAATAATGTTGCTGAATATTTGCAATTTGCTTAACAAGTGATAAAACATCAATTTTATTTTGAAACTTAACTCTATGTTCCTGAGCTTCAAGTTGAGCTTGTTCGATTAATCTTCTACCATCACTCATAACTCCAGCACCAGAGACCGCAATATGAGTATCCACTTCAAAAATTTTTCTAAAACTTTCTTTTACAAGGAGTTTTGATTTTATTTTTCTATCTCCAATAAAAACAATTGAGTCTTTTGTTACTATAGCAAGAACTGTAGTTCCAAGTTTAACTGCTTTTTCAGCATATTCTACTTGTAATAGCAAACCATCGGGTGAGAACATACCAACAGTTCTATCATAACCCATTTCCTGATGTTGTTTAATTGTATCCATATTATCTTTTAATACCATTATCTTTTTAAATTTGTTGTTTTAAATTATATGTATTTATAAATAATTATTATTAACAAATAATAACAGAAATATATAATTAAATAATAAATAAAATCAATTATATGAAACAAAAATCAAGAGATATAATACTTGCTATATTAAGTGCTGCCGGACTTTACTATATTATTTCAAGACTTTATTATATTGTATACGACCTATTTTATGAAATATCATATGAAATATTTACTTATTTAATAGCTTTAGAATTTTTAATATTTGCAATTATAGGTTTTATTGTCTGGAAAAACATCAAAATTAGCAAAGATTTTTCAAACACTTTTATCATATTCTTCTTTTTGGAATTCTTATACAGACTAATTTACATACTTGTATTCACATTTAGTGCATAAATATGTATATTTTTAAAATTATTATTAATAGGCTCTTTTAAGAAATTTATATTTGATAATATTGGAAAATTTTATATTTTGAATAAAAATATTAAAATTTGCCATCAAGGTTTCTCTCCGAAATTCCGGCACAAAAAGGTCGAATAAAATCTAAATGTCATTTAGAAGCCTTATAAGTATTAAATTTTAACACCTTATTTTTACATTTTTTTTAAATTTTGTAATTTATGTTAAAATTTAACATAAAACTACTTTATAATATGTCTCAATTTTTTACACCTACAACCTGTCAAAAATTCTCAAAAATCAACCACAAATTATATAAATATGTATGACACAGATATGTCCTATATTTGATATAGAACATATTAAAAATGCAATTTTAATTTAACTGAATTTTATACCTACATTATGTCATTTTTTATCCAAAATTGATTTATTTTTCAAAAAAACCAAACGATTCTTTTTAAAGAACTTAAATTTGAATTATTTATGTTTGACAAATTTACTTCTTTAGAGCACCTTCACAATTCGTTTTTAGTGGCTTATAAAGGTAGAAATAAGACAAAAGAAGTAATCTCATATAAGCAAAATTTAGAAGAAAACCTTCTAAATTTACGAAAACAACTAATATGTTTCACATATAAACATAGAAAATATCAAACTTTTATAGTCGAAGATTCTAAAAAACGAGTTATCAATGCACCAAGTTTTGAAGATCATATCTTGCACACGGCAGTATTTAGCTTTCTTGAAGGGATTTTTGACAAAAAATTTATAGAAAATTCTTTTGCAAATAGAAAAGGAAAAGGTTCACATAAAGTAGTTTTAAAATTGCAAAAAGAAAGCAAAAAATATCAATATTTCTTAAAAATGGACATAACAAAATACTTTCAATCAGTAGAACAGGAAACTTTATTTGAACAAATAAAAAGACATGTCAATGATGAGAAATTCTTATACTATGTCAAAATAATAATTGAAAGTTACATAGAAACAATCATTCTCAACCCATTAACCAATAAACCAACTGGGATGCCAATAGGTAATGTAACTTCTCAATTGTTTGCTAATATTTACTTACATGATTTAGATTTCTATGTTGAAAACATAGTAAAACCTAAATTTAGAAAACATAAAAGAAACATATTTTACATAAGATATGTTGATGATTTTGTATTTTTAGCAAAGGAAAAAGATGATTTAATTCAGATTAGAAGTGAAATATTAAATTTTCTTCAAACAGATTTAAAATTATCCGTTTCTCCAAAGAAACTAATTTTAAACAAAACTGATTGTGGAATTCCGTTTTTAGGTTATAACATTTTAGCAAACAAACTCAAAATAAGAAATGATACAATTCGTAGATTTAAGAAGCGAATTAAAAATTATGAAATTGAAAAACAAATTAATTCTCTAATTAGTTTCAAAGGCCATTGT
>CAYLKB010000028.1:0-15608 GCA_964384165.1 uncultured Methanosarcinales archaeon | reverse complement strand
ATCGTTTAAAGTTAAGCCTCACCCTAAAGGATGGGGTAATCTTGAAACGATATATATAATTAGTAATTATTTTTTTCCTTTTACTGAAATTCTTGGAATACCTGTACCTACATATACTATCTGGTTTGTCATAACATTTTCAGTAATTGATGTTAGCTCATTCTCTTCATTGATTAATGAACCTCGAGATAAATGTTTTAGAGGTGTTTCAAATGATGCTCTTGTCATTACATTTAATTTATCAGCAACAATTCCATACCTAGTCATTCCTCTTGGCTCTCCTGTGTATGTCATTATGTCTGCAATTAAAAGTACATGTCTTTCATTAATAGATAACCCTTGTGATTTTACAACTTCCATAATTTCATTTATAATAGTCTGTCTTGCTGCTTCAATTCCATAATTGTTGAATACTTCAACAATATCATTACAATAAATTCTATGAGTATCTATTCCTTCAATGTTTAAAATTTGTTTAATGGCAATTCCTTTAGTTATAATTAAATATTCAGTATCTTCTTTAATTATTGAAATATCTTTAATACCTTTAACACCAAATACAATTGAGTTTAATGCCAATTCTTTTATACCCATCAAATCTTTTAATGTACAATCTTTTCCTCCTTCGATTATTAATCTATTCTTTTCTGCACTAGCTGACTTTCTAATTTTTTTATCTAGATATGAGATTATGCTTTCAGATTCTATTGAGAATTTCTTTAACTTTTTAGTATCTAGATTAATGTATACTTTTTCTTCTTCAATTTCTATTGATATATCAAGTGTAAAATCAGATAGAGGTGTTTCTTTTATTTTTATTGCAAGTTCTTTTAATTTATCTTCACTTACACCTTTATTAGGATATAGTTTCATCTGAGGCATTTCAAGATTCTTTTTCACATCTAAAATTTCAATTAATCTTGGCAGTCCTTCAACTGATTGGGTAGCAACACCTGCGAAGTGAAATGTGTTTAATGTCATTTGTGTAGAGGGTTCTCCTACTGATTGAGCTGTAATTACTCCAATTGCTTCGTTTGCTGATATTAATGAATTGTGATATTCTTTTTTTACATTCTCAAGAATTTTCTTTACATTAGCATCTGTTGTTTTTTCTGGAATTTCATTAATTAATTCTTCAATAATATATTCTGGAATATCTGTATTTTCTTTTGCAAACTCTTCTATTATTTTTTTTACTGCCATTTTAATTTTTTCCTCCCAAGGTATTTTCAATTATTGATTTTACATCAAATTTACCACTTACAGTCTTAGCAACATCTATTCCATCATCACCATATTTGAATTGAATTACTACGCCATCTTCATTTCTTACTGTTAAGTCTTCTTTTACAATAAGGTCAAGCATAGCTGATGCCATTCTTCTATAAAGATAACCGGTTTTAGGAGTTCTTAGCGCAGTATCCATAAGTCCGTCTCTTCCAGTAATGCTACCAAAGAATACTTCGTATGGTTTCATTCCTTTTCTAAGTGAACTTTTAATATATCCTTTTGCTTCTGGACTAATATCTCCTGCTTTAAAGAATGATAGTGTTCTTGAGTCAAACCCTCTTGAAATTCTTTGGCCTCTTAGTGATTGCTGACCAACTCCTGCATGCATCTGCACTATTGATAAAGCATTTCCTCTAGCACCTGAATCAGCCATTATCATTGTTCCTGAACTGTGATCTAATTTTTCATTTACTATTTTCATTGATTCATCTCTGATTGAGTTTAGTAACTGAAGAATTTTAAATTCTAATGTTTGTTCTAGAGTAAATCCTGTTATTCTTTCAAGTTTTCCTGATTTATAATTTGCAATTACTTTGTCAATTTCTGCAAATATGTCTGCATTGATTTTTTCAATATCTTTTTCAACATCTTTAGGCACATCAAAATCTCCCATTGAAATTGTCAGTCCTTCTTTTTTTAAAACTTGTATTCCTAAGTTAAACATGTAACTTACAATTTCAAGAACATTTTCTGAACCGTAATTTTTGTGTAAATGTCTTAGTAATGTTCCACCTCCATCACCTACAGTTTTTTTATCAATTACTCCATCTACAAGTTTACCATTCTCAATAATTACTTTACCTGATTTACTTTTCCCAACAAAATTTAAGTCTTCAGGCAGAATTACTGAGAAAATTTCTTTTCCAGTAACTTTTTTACCAAATTTAATTTTTTCAACTCTTTTAAAACCACTTGCAAATAGCAATTCAAGTGCATCTTCTTTTTCGTATTGTTCATCATTGTTTGTTAGAACATAAAGTCCTGCTATTGAATCCTGAATGCATCCAATTACTGCTTCTCCTGATGCTGGAGAAATTAATTGATGTTTTACATCCATTAATCTTTCAACTTCTTGTCTTGCCTCAAGAGTTTGCGCTGCATGTAGGTTCATTTCATCACCATCAAAGTCAGCATTGTATGGTTTACAAACCCCAGGGTTTATTGCAAATGTCTTAATTGGCAAAACCTTTACAACATGGCCCATCATTGATAATTTATGAAGAGATGGTTGTCTATTAAATATTACTGAGTCTCCATCTATTAGATGCCTTTCAATAATGTATCCTGGTTCAAGCTCTTGTAGAAGCACATCTGCAATTTCAGGACTTATTGCTTTCTTGCTTCCGCTTTTTGTTATTAAATAATTTGCACCAGGGTATTTTAATGGACCGTTTTTTACAAATGTTTTTAGATATTCAATATTTCCTTCTGTTACTGGCTCTGGAATTGTTAATCTCATTGCTATTTGAAATGGCACACCAACTTCATTTAGTTTTAATCTAGGGTCAGGAGAAATTACTGTTCTTGCTGAATAATTTACTCTTTTACCTATTAGGTTGTTTCTAATAATTCCTTTTTTACCTTTTATTCTTTCTGAAATAGATTTTAATGAATCGCCATTTCTATGTCTTGCTGGTGGAAGACCTGGTATTGTGTTATCAATATATGTTGAGATATGATATTGTAGTAAATCCCAAACATCTTCAATAATAGCTTCAGGGACACCTACAAGAAGATGTTCATGTAATCTCTGATTAGTTCTTACAACATCAGTTAATTTATGTGTTAAGTCATCTTCTGATCTTTGTCCACTTTGCAATGTTATGGTAGACCTCATAGATACTGGAGGGATAGGTAAAATTGTTAGAAGTAACCATTCAGGACGTATTCCTATTAAATTTAATATTGGAAGGTCTGAGTCGGGTATGTTTTCAAATCTAAATCTTATTTCTGTTGTTAATAGTCTTTTTTTTTCACCTTGAGTAAATACAAATACACTTGATTTGTCAAGTTTAATCTGTTCTTGTTTTGCTTCACAATGTGGGCATGTTTTTACTTTAAATAGTGTTGATATGAACTTAGAATAATATTTAAGATATTTTTCAACTCCTAATTCGTGTTTAACTTTTTCAAAATCATCAATTGCTGTTTGAAATTTTTCTTCTGGATATAAAACTCTGTGGCATTCCTGACATGTAGCTTTTAAAATGCTATTTATATCGTCAATGTATAGTACATTTAAGATAGGTCTTGCAAGTTCCAAGTAACCAAAATGCCCTTCGCAATTTTTATAATTTTGACCGCAAGTTTTACATGAAAGACCTGGTTCTATAACGCCCATTCTCATATCCATAAGACCTCCTTCTACTGGAAAACCATATTTATCGTAAATTTCAGGAGTAATTACTTTAATTACGCTTTGTTTTACGATATTTTTAGGAGATAAAACTGAATAGCCGATTTTATTAATTCTTTTTGTTATATTATATTTTTTCATCATTTTTTCACCTACTCAAAAAACCTATCCTTTGCTGAAAATCTTGGGTTAATACCCATTGACCTTAACTCATTTACTAGCAATTTGAATGCATATGCTAGTTCTACTTCATCAAATTTAGTAGATGAACAAACTGGACATTTGCTTTTGTATCTGAATAAATATGGGTCTGCTAAATAACCGCATCCGTCACATATTAAAGCTGTTGTCTGGTCTGATGAAAATCTCTCTTTTAATAGCAATGCAGCACCATGAGATATTAATGCATCTTTTTCCATCTCTCCAAGTTTTAATCCACCCCCTCTAATTCTTCCTTCTGCAGGTTGTCTTGTTAATAATTGTACAGGGCCTGTTCCTCTTGCTTGAATTTTATTTTCAACTTGATGTTTTAATCTTAAATAATAAAGTGAACCTATATATATTTCAGCCTTCATTCTCTTTCCGGTCTTAGGGTCGAACATTACTTCAGTACCATTTCTATTAAATCCGTTTTCTTCAAGTTGTTTTCTTAAATCATCTTCTTTTTGTCCTTCAAATGGTGATGCATCAATTATTTCACCTGTTAATGCAGCTACCTTACCTGCTAACACTTCCATGATATGTGATACTGTTTTACGACTTGGAATTGAGTGTGGTGAAAATATTAAGTCTGGCACATGTCCATTTTCAGTAAAAGGCAAATCTGATTGTTTGAATAAACCTCCAATTACTCCTTTTTGTCCATGTCTTGAGGCAAATTTATCTCCCACTATTGGACTTCTGTAATCTCTTAATAAAATGTTAACTTCTTTGTCACCTTGTGAATCCTCAACTATCATAATTGCTGAAACAACTCCCTTCTCATCTTCTTTTAATGCAAGAGATGAGTCAACATTTAAATTTATCATTTGACCAAAGCCTTCAATTTCTTCAATGAATCTTGGGGGACTTACTTTACCTACTAGAACATCTCCAGACCCTACAGATTGTCCTAAATATATAATACCATCATCTTCTAAATATTTATAATCTTCATCAATTCTATATCCTTTAACTTCTTTATCAGGAATTTCTATTTTATCTGATAAACCACCAGGATATTTAATCTCTGCAGTTTTGTATAGTTTATAATAATATGACCTTTGAAGTCCTCTTTCAACTGAAGATTGATTTAATATTAGACCATCCTCCATGTTATATCCTTCATAACTCATTATTGCTACTGTTAAGTTTTGACCAGCTGGATGTGAATCAAATCCAAGTAATTTATATACATATGTTTCAACAAGTGGTTTTTGAGGATTGATAAGCAAGTTTCTGTCTGTTTCCATCCTTTTAAAGAAATTTAGTGCATATGTTCCTACACCTTGTTTTACTGTTTTCTGACCTCTCATCAATCTTCCTGGCTCATCATAATCTGAAAAAGGTACAGTACCTGTATTTAAACCAAACATTAATAGATGAGAAATTTCTATATGAGTATGTTCTGGATTTATAGATTCTTTATCAAGTGCTACATATGCATCATTTTCTTCCATAGCATCAAGATATTCAACAATACCATTTTTAGTCAAGTCCTCAAATGAATAAACACCTTTTTTTAATTTATCAACAACTTCAGGAGTTAATTTTGAAGCTCCGTGTTCAACAATAATTAAAGGCCTTCTAGTTCTCCCCGGATTTCCTTCAATATATACGAAGTCCTGTCTTTTATCATGATGAATATTAAAACTATCATCAACATCTCCTTTTCTTCTAGAATTTCTGAAATTTTTTACAAATTTTGCAGAATCATCGCAATTACCAATGTAAACTTCATTTAAAAATATATCGCCCATTTTTAATTAATTTTTTAACCCCATATTTTTCATTTTATTAAGTAATTCTTCATCAAGTGCATTGTTTTTATATGTAACATTTGCCATTAATGCAAGATTTTTTCTCAGACCAATTGAATGACCTTCTGGAGTTTCTACTGGACATAATCTTCCATAATGGGTAGGGTGAAGTTCTCTTGCTGAGAAATTTTCCTGAGATGTACTAAGTGGAGATACAACTCTTGTTAAATGTGAAAGCATGTCAAAAAAGTTCTCTCTTTTAAGATATTGAGACACTCCTTTTCTTCCATCAGACCATGTACCTATAGCTAAAGCACTATTAATCTTTTGGGTTAAAAGTTGTTCTCTGATAATAATCTTCATTGATGAGAATCTTCCCCTTTTTATCATTCTTTGAAAATTTGTAAGAATGTCCACAATTAAATCATTAAAATTGTTGATAAATAAATGCTCAAATAATTGTCCAACTAGCTTTACTCTTTTATTTGCAAAGTTATCTTTATCATCTAAAAATCCATTATAATTAATTACTCCATAATATCTTTTGAATAGTTTACATATCAGTTTAGCTTTTTCTTCCCTATTTTCATCTGCCACACCTACATGTGGAAGAACAAAATTGTTTAAATAAAATGAAACTCTATCTCCTTTTTCCTTAGCACTTCCAACTAATGAGAATTTTTTAGATAGCATTTCTATAGCGTCATCAACATTATTTAATGAGGAATATTCTGATAATTGAAATATTACATCAGAGTCAGTAATTCCCATTAAATCAACTATCTCTTTATCTTTAAGAACACCCAATGCCTTAATTAGTAGAAACAACGGAATATTTTTGAAATTTCCAAAAGTATATACAAACGAACCATCTTTTTGTTTTTTAATTTCCTGCAGACTTTTATATACTCCTCTTTCTGAAAACATTCTCCCTACAGGTTCTGCTATGTCTGCTGCTTCAATAAAAAATTTATTTAATGCCAGGTCTTCCATTAATACAACTACTTTTTCAGTTCCATTTACTACAAAATAACCGCCAGGCTCATATGGGTCTTCCCCAAGTCCAATTAATTCTTCCTCAGTTTTTCCACTAAGAACACACTTACTTGATTTAAGCATAATTGGCATTTTAGCAATTTGCACATCGAACTCATCTTTTTGAGTTCCTATAAGAGTAGTGATTTTTAGAAATAAAGGTGCTGAGTATGTAAGACCTCTCATTCTTGCAATCTGCGGAGTCAATTTTGTAATTGAACCATCAACTTCTATATGTACTGGCTCTTCAAGCCACACATCGTCAATTCTTAAATTAACTTCATCATATACATCAAGAAGATAATCGGGAATATTTCCTCTGTCAAATCCTAGAATAATATCTTTTAATCCTTTTTCGATAAAGTAATTGTACGATCTTACTTGACTCTCTACAATACTGTGGTCTTTAAAATATGCTTTTAATACTTCTCTTGAATCCATTTTTATTCTATTACGCACCTGTAATATTTACTTTTACCAGCAAAACTCTTTCTTGTGATTTCTATCACATTACCGATTTTTACATCTAACTCTGCTAGTGCAGGATCCTTACTTCTGATTTTGGGCAACTTGCTCTTATCTTCTAAAGAAAACATTCTCAGAATAGATTTTTCTTCTTCACTTGATAATTTTCTGTGCTCCGGAATTAAAAAATTGACTGTCTTATCCATTTTGACAAACTTGTATTATGCGCATTATAAGTTTTTTAAGGGTAAAAAGCTCTAAACGAGCCGTACGGGATTCGAACCCGCGACAACTGGATTAAAAGTCCAGTGCTCTACCAAACTGAGCTAACGGCTCAAAAGCAAATCTCCATATTGGAGTTATTATTAGTATATATTTTTTTAAAGCTCTCTAAAGCCAGGTACTCAGAAATTTATGAAATTTCTGGTAGGCCTGAAATCAAAAGATTTCAGTCCACTTTGAACCCGGAGGTTCTCATCCCGGCAAAGGGATTTTGGTGTTATTGGTGTCGATTTAAGCGCCCAAGCCGGGTACTCAGAAATTTATGAAATTTCTGGTCGGCCTGAAATCAAAAGATTTCAGTCCACTTCGAACCCAGTGGTTCTCATCCCGGCAAAGAGACTTTGGTGTTATTGGTGTTGATTTAAGCGCCCAAGCCGGGTACTCAGAAATTTATGAAATTTCTGGTCGGCCTGAAATCAAAAGATTTCAGTCCACTTCGAACCCAGAGGTTCTCATCCCGGCAAAGGGACTTTGTTGTTTTTGGTGTCGATTTAAGCGCCCAAGCCGGGATTCGAACCCGGGTCGCAGCCTCGACAGGGCTGCATGATAGGCCGGACTACACTACTTGGGCATTTTTAATTATTGTATTTTAATCTTAAAATTCGATAAGCAATTGCTTTTCGAATTTTATGAGGTTGAGTCCCAACACCCGGATTTGAACCGGGAACCTGTCGGTTTCTGCATCATAGAGCAATAACTGTCGGACGGTTCATCCAAGCCAATATTTGACCTGTCACGTAGATTCTACAGCCGACCGCTCTACCGTTGAGCTATGTTAGGATTAACTAGCACGGAATTTGATGTCAAATCCCCTATTAAAATGAAATTTCATACCCTTTATAAAGGTTGCGAAAATTATCACTTAGAAGGGTTGAAATTTACTTTAGGTAAGGGTATTGGTGAAGGCAGATTTAATGAGTCTGCAAGTTCCAATGCTTTAACTATTGTTTTTGAGTAAATGAATTTGAATACCTTTTCATTAACCATTGGATTTAACTTTTTGTCAGAGTCCCAACTTTTTAATGATTCAGCCATTATTTCTTTAGTATCTGTGTATATTACATCACCTTTCATACCAATTTTTCCAAAGCCTTCATATAGAACATCAAATGTGAATTCTATCCTTAGTACTTCGTCTTTTCCAGTACCTAAGTTTAATGTAGTTTTCTCAATTTTAGAGATACTAATGTTGTGTTTTACTTCAACTCCCCCTTTTGGTACTGCTTTTCTTTCACAATCAAATTTTATAAAACTAAATCCTATTACTCCCATTTTTATTTAATTTTCATATTCTCCAATTCTTTTTTAACTTCTATTAATGTTTTTTTAAATAATTTTAATGCATCAGTTTTTTTTGTTCTGATGAAAAATTCTGTTTTGTCTACAAGGTGATGTTCCATGTAAACTCCAACAATATCCACATCATCGTTTTTGCTAAGATAAACTTTTAGCAAGGAAAATAGGGACTCTTCATTTGAGTCAACAATGATTTTCAATGTTGTATTGTCTGCTGATTTTTCGATTATATTCATGTTTTATTTAAATGCTGTTAATTAAGTAATTCAACTTTCCTGAATTCAAAAGTTTTTACAGGAAAAATTGTTTTTACTTCATTTCTGAAAACATTTTGAAGTTTACCTGAAATTATTGCAGATATAAATTCATCATATGTTTTTGACATTGCCTCATTTGCAATTACTTCCCTAGTTTTTGCTCTCATTGAAGTTAAAGTGTTTTTACTTGAATTCATTTTAGTTACAATAAAAGGTTTTATCCTGATATTAAAGCCATCTTTGGATTTTACTATAATTGAATCTTCAACAAGGTCAGAACCTGCTTTAAGATATCTGCTTAAATAATATGGAATTTGTTCATATATTGCAACAGTAGTGTTAGCAAGTCCCGAGGAAACTTCTATAACTTTAAATGTAAGTCTTATATTCTGATTTTTTATATTACCAGTAACATACATAAGATTAACTTTTGCCCTTTTTCCAACCATTGAAGTTAAGTCTGTTACTTGAGAACTGCCAAGTTCTGTTGAGTTTAAATATTCAGGAGCAACAATTTTTACAGGAAACTTTCTTTTTATTTTTTTTGCCTTTGATTTTACTACAACTTTTGCCATTTTTATTTATAACTCCAATTCCTTGGCAATCTATTTTTGTTTTTGTAATATTTAGATAACCTTCTTATTTTTGATTCTATCAAAATAAGTCCCCTCTTGTTGTGAATATCTCTAGTATTATTTGAAATATGTTTTTTCAATTTAATAGCTTTAACTACAAGATTGTTTAAATCTTCAGGTACTGCAGGGGCTATTTTATTCTCTTTTAGAATATCCGATACCGATTTGCCAGTCGTTAACTTAACACTAGGCACTCCGTATGTGTCTCTTAGCATCAAACCAATAAGGCTTGAGTTTATGTCCTGTTTAGCTAGTTCTACAACTTTTTTTTCAATTTCTGCTTTTTTCATTGTTACAAATGATAAATCAGCAGTTGCAGGCTTGCTTGAACCGGATTTTCCTTTTGTTCTTGCGTGAATTCTTGCCATCTTCAGGTATATTTTTGTTTTTTTTGTAACAAAAGATATCCCATAAAATTAATTTCTTAATTTCAGGCGAATATACTTCTGATACTAAAATGAATTATATACAATTTAAAAAGCTTTGTGATTTGATTTTAATTTGCAGATTGTTTCTTTAATTCCTCTAGCATATCTCTTAATTCTATTGCTTTTTCAAAGTCAAGCTTTACTGCAGCTTTTTTCATATCAGATTCTAATGTAATTATTTTCTTTTGAATGTCTGTTTTTGATAAATATTTTATGTCTTTTATTATTCTCTTTTTTTCACCCACTTTTTTAATAATGGTTTTGGGGACAATATTATGTTTCTTATTATACTCTTCTTGAGCTTTTCGTCTAAATTTTGTTTTTTCTATTGCCATTCTCATCGAATGTGTGATATTGTCAGCATACATTATTACTTTTCCATTTGAATTTCTAGCAGCCCTACCTATTGTTTGTATTAAACTTCTTTCATTTCTTAAGAATCCTTCTTTGTCTGCATCAAGGATAGTAATTAATGATACTTCTGGGATGTCAAGGCCTTCTCTTAGTAGATTAATTCCTACAAGAATGTCAAAATCTCCAGCTCTTAATTGTCTTATAAGTTCTATTCTATCAAGTGAGTCAATATCAGAGTGCATGTATCGTACTTTCAAATTTTGCTTTGCAAAATATTCTGTTAGTTTCTCAGCCATCTTTTTTGTTAGGGTTGTAACAAGGACTCTTTCTTCTTTTGCTATAGTTTTTTTAATTTCTTCTGTGAGGTCTTTTATATGACCATCATTTTTTCTAACTTCGATTATTGGGTCTAGAAGTCCAGTTGGCCTTATTATTTGTTCTACTACTTGGCCACTTTGCTGCGTCTCATATTCTCCAGGAGTTGCTGATACAAAAATAGTATGTTTAAAATAATTTTCAAACTCTTCAAATTTTAGAGGTCTATTATCAAATGCTGAGGGTAGTCTAAAACCAAATTCTATTAAATTTTTTTTTCTTGAATAATCTCCTTTGTACATGGCGTGTGCCTGAGGAATGCTTTGATGAGATTCATCAATTATTAATAGAAAATCTTTAGGGAAATAATCAAGGAGAACAAATGGAGGCTCTCCTGGAGCTCTTCCATCAAATATTCTTGAGTAGTTTTCAATTCCTGTACAATATCCAACTTCCTCAATCATTTCTAAATCGTATTTTATTCTTCTTCTTAGTCTTTCAGCTTCTAATGGTCCTAAATCTTTTAATCTTTCATTCATTTCAGCCTTTATTTTTTCGATTCCATTTTTTATTTTCTCATCAAGTACCACGAATTGTTTTCCTGGATAAATTCTTATCTGGTCAATTTTTTCTAATTTGTCTCCAGTTGTTTGGTCTATAATAGATATGGCATCAATTTCATCTCCAAATAATTCCACTCGTACTATATTATTGTCATAGGCAGGAATAATATCTATGATATCTCCTCTTACTCTAAATTTGCCAGATTCTAAACTGACATCATTTCTCTCATATTGCATTGCTACAAAGTCAGATATTAGTTTTGACCTTGGAATTGTTTTGCCAATATTTAATTCTATTGATAGTTCTTTAAAATCAGTTGGGTTTCCTGCACCATATATGCATGAAATAGAAGCTACAATAATTGTATCATCTCTTGACATAAGTGATGACATTGCTCGAAGTTTCATTTTTTCTATTTCTTCATTTACAGTTGCTTCTTTTTCTATGTAAGTATCAGTTGTAGGGATGTAACTTTCTGGCTGATAGTAATCGTAATATGAAATAAAATATTCTACCTTGTTGTGTGGGAAAAGTTCTTTTAATTCCTGATATAACTGAGCAGCTAGAGTTTTATTATGTGCAAGTACAAGTGTAGGTTTATTTACATACTCTATTAGGTTAGCTATCACAAAAGTTTTTCCAGAGCCTGTAATTCCAAGAAGTGTCTGCATAGGATATTTTTTATATCCTTCAATTAATTTTTTTATAGCTGTTGGCTGGCCGCCTGCTGGAGAATATTTTGATACAAGTTTGAAGTCCATATTAATTAATGTCAAAAGAATTTTATAAAATTAATGTGATATTCTTGCTATTAGTTCATCACTTAGCCACTCTCTTTTTATATTATTAAAATAAAAACTACAATCTGACATACCAGCATCTAATGCTTGCTGGTGATAAAAATCAATATCATTAATTAATTTTATTAACTGAGATTGTTCTACTCCAATTGATTCTACTGGCAAATTGTATTTGTCTTCAGGTCTGCATACTAAGTAAGCATCTACTCCAAGATTGCAAAGTGCACTTAATGTGAGTCTGTGTCTTCCTTCTACAATAATATTTTTTCTATTATCTGAAGTTCTTGCAATAATTATAGGAGGACAATCAAGGATATGTGTTCTTTTATCTACTCTGCTAGTTCTTATACCTGCTTTATATAATTTATAGTCTTTATCTTTGAATTTTAATAATTCTGTATCAGAATATTGTCCAGGAGTATATTCTGAATGCAAACCTACTGATAATGTATATGTAATTAAAATTGTATTCATATTTTAATATGGTGAATTAAAGATATTTTATAATTTTAATTATTTTATTATTATCAATTATCTCATTTTATCTTATAGTCTAATTTCTAATGATTACCATGTTAGATACTTTTCAACAAATTTATTTTCGTTTCTTAGAAGATATTTTCTTAATTCATCTCCAAAAAATATTAGTAATGCAAATGGCACTGATAAAAGCAATTCAGTTAAGCTAAGTGGTGAAGTACCAAAGAACTCGTTGCTAAATGGCAGATATACTATTATTAATAACAATATTAGTTCAACGAATATTCCAAGTAAAACTAATTTGTTTTTAAAAAGACCAAATTTAAATATTGATTCTCTTCTAGTTCTGCAAATTAAAACATCTGCTATTTGACATATGATAATACTTGCAAAAAATCCAGTTACTGCTTTTAGATATAATGGGTCTGTTAATGCAATATCTGAACCCCAGGTCCATCCTCCATTAAATAATATGTAAAAGAATGAAAAGAATCCAGCTGCTGCCTGTATCATTCCGATAATTCCATATGACATGAATAATAATTTTCTTGAAAGAAGTCTTTCATTTCTGTTTCTTGGTTTCTTTTTCATTACATCTGTTTCAGCTTTTTCAGCAGCTAGGCCTAATGCTGGGACTAAGTCTGTTCCCAAATCAATTGCTAAAATTAATATTACTGTTAGAGGTAGAGGAATTGATAAAAGAACAAATGCTATAAATGGCAGAATTTCTGGGACATTACTTGTTAGAATATATGCAATAAATTTTTTTATATTATCATATATTACTCTTCCTTCTTCTATTGCAGTTACAATTGTTGCAAAATTATCATCCATTAAGACCATATCACTAGCTTCTCTTGCAACTTCTGTTCCAGCAAGGCCCATTGCAACACCCATATCTGCATTTTTTAATGCAGGTGCATCATTAACACCATCTCCAGTTACAGTTACTACTTCACCTAATGCTTGAAAGTTTTTAACTATTTTAAGTTTGTTAGCTGGACTTGAACGAGCAAAAATTAAATTATCTTTTTTTAGAATATTTTGAATTTGAAAATCATTCATTTTATCTATTTCACTTCCAGTAAATATATTAACATCATCGCCTTGAATAAGTCCTACTTTTTTTGCAATAGATTCTGCTGTTTTTGAATAGTCCCCAGTAATCATCACTACCTTAACTCCTGCATTATGGCATTTTTTTATTGCATCAGGAATTTCTTTTCTAGGAGGGTCGTACATTCCAACAAGGCCTGTAAATACAAATTCATCTTCATCAACTTTTTGCTTGTTTGTGTATTTTACTGCAAATGCAATAACTCTTTGGCCACTTGTAGCCATTTTATTGTAGATATCAAATATTTCCTTTTTTTTATCAGAAGTTAATTTGAATTCTCCTTTTCCATCATTTCTATATTTTGTACATTTGGCAAGAACAACTTCTGGTGCTCCTTTTAAGTATGCAATTAGTTTGTCTCCACTGACATTAGTTGTAATCATTCTTTTAGTTTTTGAATCAAATGGACTTTCATGGACTCTTTTGAAATCACTATTTGTTTTTGCTATATCAGCCAAATTTTTAGCATAGTTTACAAGGGCTACTTCTGTTGGGTCTCCAAAAAAATCATTGTCTTTAAATTTTGAATTGTTACAGAGTATCATACCCCTTAATAAAAATCCTATTTCTTTTTCAGCTTTAGCATTAAAATCTTTTTGTGCTAATAAATTATCTCTTAATATGTCAGAATCAAAAAACTCAGAATTTGCATAAATGGATTTAACTGTCATTTTGTTTTCAGTTAATGTTCCTGTCTTGTCTGTACATATGATAGTAGTTGAACCAAGAGTTTCTACTGATTCAAGATTTTTAATAAGAGCATTTTTCTTAGCCATTCGTTTAGATGCCAAACTTAAACTCAATGTCACTGTTGGGAGGAGGCCTTCAGGGACATTTGCTACTATTATTCCAATTGCAAAAATAATACTTCCAAGAAGTTGATTGCCCATTAGCAGACTTATCAAAAAGAAAACTAAACCTAGACTTATAGCAATTGATGAAATAATTTTTATAAAATGTCTTATTTCTTTTTTTAGTGGAGATACAGATTCTTTTGTTTGTTTTGTTAATAAAATAATTTTTCCAATTTGAGTATCCATTCCAATATTATATACAACAGCAATACCATTTCCTGATTGGACAAGACTTCCAGAGAATAACATATTTCTTGATTCTAGTATATTCTGATGTGTTGGAATTTTTTTTCTTAATTGTGGTTCTGATTCTCCTGTAATTGAGGAATTATCAACTTTTAGTTCGTTTTCTTCTATTATTCTAGCATCTGCTGGGACTTTATCACCTTCATTAACTGAAATTACATCACCAACAACAAGATACTTTGCTTCAATTTCCTGCCATTTTCCATCACGAAGAACTTGAATTTTTTCTGGAAGCATTTTTTTAAATGATTCCATAATTTTTTCAGATTGGTATTCCTGAATGAATGTGAATATTGCATTAAGCAGAACTACTATAAATAATGCAATACTTATATATACATTTCCTTGGCCTGGTTGAAGATATTCTGCAATAAATGCCAAACAGCCACCGATAATTAAAAGTATTGCAAAGAAGTTGTTAAATTGTTTAAGAAATTTAATTATTATTGATTGTTGGTTTTTTACCGAGAGGATATTTTCTCCAGACTTTTCTAATCTTTTTTGAGCCTCTGTGCTTGATAATCCTTTCTCAGAAGATTTAATTCTTTTGTAAAAATCATTTATAGATATTGTGTGAAAATCTTCATTCATAATAAAATTTAATATTTGCATTTTATTAATTTTTGTAACTACATTATATTCAATATCTTTTAATTGTTTTGGAGATTTTTATTTAATATAACATATATTGTGGTTGGGTAGAAGTTCTTAACTTCATAAGAAAATAATATAGCCGAGCGAGCAAAACTAATTGGAGAGACCGCAAAAGAAAAAACTTTTGTGGATAACTATAAGCTATTTCAATGAATAGTCATTTATATTATATGTAGTAAACAGTAGATGAACCTTAAGATTCAACTTTCAAAACTACTTTTA
>CAYLKB010000027.1:0-16165 GCA_964384165.1 uncultured Methanosarcinales archaeon | reverse complement strand
TTAAAATGTTGGAATCAATTATTAAGCTTATGAATTCTGATGTATATTGCTAATTTTTTTAAACATACTGTAATAATATGTTATTATTGTTACAAAAAAGATAAATATAATTAAGAATGAAATAAATAAAAAAGATATTAACTTTGTAAATCCTCAGGCGTTAGTAGTACGTGACAATACTTGCATGAATTCTGATTCAATTCCAATTGGAAATAAACAAAAGCTGTATGTTATTACAAATGGTGAAAAATACTTTACTCGGCGTGAATCAAGTTTTTCTAAAATTTTATTCAATAATATAATAATAAGATCGAATTGGTGATGAGGAACGTGGAGAACCATCGGATTTGCTAGTTAAGAAATATCTTAAATAAATGAGGAATTTTCCGTGGTCTTTGGATTTGCTTTTAACCTATGCTAACCAACTTCTGTGATAGCCAGAAGTTCATTTCTGCCTCCATTATGATCTTTGCCCGTCTCTGAGTCCCGAAATTTATCGAAAAACTTTTAAAAAGTGAGCACCAAAACAAATGAAAAATAAATTACTTTGGCAATTGTCTCAAAGGTAAATTGATCGATGGAATGGACAAGTTTAAAAATCGAATACTTTGTTTTGCTATTTTTATTGAAGGAAAATGAAGCAGTATAACAAATTTATTAGAAATATGTACTATCCAAGCATCTCTTACCTAAAAAAGTCGATAAAGTCGAAAAATATTATTTTGCTGCAAATAAATACAAACTTCGATTTCCTCATTGGAAGTGAAGCCAAAGTTCTTATCATCAATTTACCTTTGAGTCAATTGCCAAAGCATTTTTTTTTCGTTTGTTTTTGATGCTGATTTTCGAAAGTTTTTTGATAAATTTTGAGATAAAGGCGGGCGCGGATCATGATGGAGGCAGAAACGGAATCCTGGGGACCACAGAAGTTGGATGTATAGGTTAGTAGCAAATTCCAGGACCCCGATAAATTTCTCATTAAATGTATCTGAAAAGTGAAACTTCAAAAAAGGAACCATTGGTGACGTTGGGTAAGAAATATCTTAAATAAGTTAAATGTTTATTAAAAGTGAAACTATAAAAATAAGTAAACATTTTGCAGATTTTTCAACTGAAAATATTGAAATTACATACACATAAACAATCACTGAAAAGCATGATATGTATTGCATAGAATGTGCTTTGTAAAGTCGAAAACTTAATACAGTCTAGAGCCAACTTTTAGTAATAATATTGTTAGTCCTGAAAAGGACTGTTTATTACAAGTTTCTATCATTGATAAAATCTTGATACAAATTAAAGTGTTTTGAAGTAATATGTATTTACTTCTTCTTGGGTGCAGCTTTTTTGGCTGCTGGTTTTTTAGCCCCTGTTGCCTTTTTTGGTTTTGGTGTTTTAGGTTTTTTAGGAGCAGCTGCCTTTGGCTTAGTGGCTTTTTGTTTTGGAGCAGCCTTGACACTGCCTGCTTTTTTAGCAACTTTAGCTTTTGCAGCTTTAACTTTTTTGTCACCAGTTTTTGGTGCAGCTTTTTTAGCGGCAGGTTTCTTAGCTCCAGTTGCTGACTTCTTAACTTTCTTTTCGGCGGCCTTCTTTGGTTTCTTCGCCTTCTTTTCACCAGCTTCTTTAGTTTGTTTAGCTGGTAACTTGAATGAACCAGACGCTCCTTTTCCTTTGGTTTGAACCAATTTTCCGTTAGTGACAGCATTTTTCAAGAATTTTTTTATAAATGGAGCCAACTTATCTGCATCAACTTTGTAGTTGGCAGCAAGATATTTTTTGATAGCTTGAAGAGATGATCCATTTCGTTCTTTAAGACTTTTGATTGCTGCTGGGATCATTTGAGCTACTGGTGGGTGAGTTGGTTTTGCTTTAGGCTTTTTAGCTCCACCTGCAGCTTTTGCTTTAGCCTTCTTGGCAACAGGGGATTTGGCTGCTGGTGCAGCTGATGCTTCGACAACAGTATCGGCCATTGTTAAATTAAATATTGGTTTAGGAAAGAATATAACTTTGGATATTTGAAACGTTTCCATCCATTTTTGTTTCGTGTAGATATTGATTATGCTCAGAAAGAGAGGATACCAACATGAAAATTTTAATAAATACTGCTTGTGATTGTTTAAGTTTGGACATACATATATTATTTTGAGTTTTTATCTTTTTATTTAATTTTAAAATAATTATTTATTTAAATTTTGTATTCCTCAATGTATCATTATTAAAATTAATGTATTTTGAAAGCAGCTTTTTTGAATTTAATATATAAACTTTACATCTAATTGGTTAACACATAAAAGCTAATACAAAAGTTAGAAATAAATCTACTTGTTTTTAATTAAACTATTAAATATTAACTAAACGTGTTATTTGTTTTAAAATACTAATTCATTAATTTTTCAATAAACTCATCAAGTATTGCTATAATTTAAAAATTAATGTCGCAACAACGCTTTACAAAAGCCTAGTCTGGGTTCAAGTCAGTTACAATGATATATTACGTATTAAGTTTTTGATTTAAAAATTTTTAAATAATCACAAGAAATACAATAATAAATCTTCAATCATCTATAATTTATAACTTTAGATTTTTTAATTTTCATCATTATTAATTTCTATTATTTTCTTTATTTATGTTCGATACAAGTCTGATAGATGATAAGACATTTTATTATTATTTTATGATGGAGTATGTGATTTTTATATTGGTCTATTTATATTTTACTTTTCAGTAAAATTTAATATAATATTTAATATTTAATAAATTATGAAGTTTACAAAAATTTTATTTTACTATGACATTTAACTAACAAAAAAATGTTCAACATGAAAAACATTGGTTGTCAAATATATGTCAATTGTAAGCATATCATGAATAAAGAAGAGCATTAAAGCTAAAAATATATATATAAAACTTAATAATAATTGCGCCAAATTAACAGTATTATTATTAGTTTTGTTGTCTTTTTAATTTACAATCTATGGAAAAAAAAATATGCATGTAGTGTAAAGATAAGCGCAGACCTTCCATTTTTAGAGACCTTCATTTTGTACTACTGTTTAATTTTGTAGTAGAATTATTATCATTAATTATTTAATTAATATACTTTTATTTTATTTTTTTTTAACTTGGAAAGTGTCACTAACTCTACATCGTCAGTAGCTCTATTGTAAATAAATGATATAAAAGGAAAATCAACTATCCTCCAATTGTGAGTCATCATAATCAGAACACCGTTAAAACAATATAAGACTGCCGGAATCCAAATGTCATTTAAGCTGAAGCTGAGAGCGATAGAGAATTAATGAAAAAGTAAATCGTCAGAAGCCAGAATTAGGAGTAAAAGGAAATAATAATTATTAAAAACTAATAAAATAATAACCCGCTGTACAATAAAGAATAAGGAAATTTAGCACCAAAAGTTAGCATCTTAGATAAGGGTAAGTTATCGGTTTTATCTAAATAGAAAGTTTATTTTAATTATTTATTTATTTTTTTTTTTCTATTTTAATAACGCTTTTTTATGTTGAGAATAAGTTTACACCAACTTCTTATCATTTTTTTATTATTTGCTACACTAAGAGTCTCAGATATATGGATGCTTGAATATTTTTGTGAATTATAATAAACAGACATTATATAAGCATTCACCATACCCACTCAGCAACAAAAAATGAACCTCATAACGCATAATAAATGGATTCCCAGCTAGTGTATGTAGATATGTTATTTGTTTACGTTTTTTCATAAATATTATGAACGAAAAATTGAGAAAAGGTAATTCAAAAGATTCAAAATGAAGCTTATGAATGATTTAAACTTTTTTTAATTTGAATTGATAGTCCTGAAAAGGACTGTTTTTTTAAATAACTGTTAATCATTCCGGGCTTTATGTAGGCATTTACTTTGAGCTGGTGTATTTAGTAACAGCCTTTGTACCTTCACTGACGGCGTGCTTTGCTAATTCACCAGGCAACAACAAACGGACAGCCGTTTGAATTTCACGAGATGTGATGGTAGAGCGTTTATTGTAATGTGCCAAGCGACTGGCTTCAGCAGCAATGCGCTCAAAAATATCATTTACAAAACTGTTCATGATGCTCATTGCCTTTGATGATACACCAGTATCAGGGTGCACTTGCTTCAAGACCTTGTAGATGTAGATGGCATAAGATTCCTTTCGCTTATGCTTACGCTTCTTGTCCGACTTGGTGATGTTCTTTTGAGCCTTTCCGGCTTTCTTTGCAGCTTTACCACTTGCTTTTGGTGCCATTTTTAAAAACGATCGTTAGGTATGCTTGATAGATTCAAACTGATATTTTATGATCTACTTCACATTTCTTTTATACCAAATACTGTTTCGTGTAGTATGGTAAAATCTATAGCATACAGGCATACACCATACAATATGCAGAAATGACTGAATAAAAATAGTTTTTTAAATTTTATTTATTTATTTAAAAATTACAAAATATAATTACCATCATGATAATTTTTTTATAAAAATAAATTGAGATCGAAAAAAATCTGATACCTATTTTTTATTTATATTTTAACAAAATACCTTTTTAAAAATCAACACGCCCATTTTATTTGTATGGAACAATGTTAAGGTATATAAAGCTAGTAAAACCATATATTGGTATCATTATTTTGTTGAGCGTTGATAAACACAAAACAGAAATAAAAAAATTCATACAAAATGTCTGGACGTGGTAAAGGAGGAAAAGTTAAGAACAAGTCAAAGACGCGTTCAAACCGAGCTGGACTTCAATTCCCAGTTGGTCGTATTCATCGTTTGTTGCGTAAAGGAAATTACGCTGAACGTGTCGGTGCTGGAGCTCCAGTTTACTTGGCAGCTGTTATGGAATATTTGGCTGCTGAAGTACTTGAGTTGGCTGGAAATGCTGCTCGAGACAACAAAAAGACCAGAATCATTCCACGTCATTTACAATTGGCTATCCGCAACGACGAAGAATTGAATAAGCTTTTGTCTGGTGTAACCATTGCTCAAGGTGGTGTATTACCAAACATTCAAGCTGTTTTGTTACCAAAAAAGACTGAAAAGAAAGCCTAAATTATTATTTAATTATGATCTTTTCAAAAAAAAACAAAACCGTCCTTTTCAGGACGACCAATTTAATTAATTTTGAGTTATAAATCAAACACTTTTTATTACCTTACCGCTTACCGATGAAACCCCATTCGCCATTAGAAAAAAGTAACTTTGGTCCATTGATAAATTATTTTTGAAAACAAATACGCATATGCTATTGAAACAATATGCTATTGAATAACTGATTTTGATATGTTGCATTAATACTATAATAATTATTATTATAATATTTACTGTTCAATATGCACACGCAGATCCACGCACCTCTAGGTAATAACTGACCTGTACGACCTCGCGGATCGTGTTTTATTGATTATTTTGTGATTACCGGGTAAGAGTTGGTCGTCTTACCGGTGAAATTCTTAATGATCCTAATATAATTTAATTTGTATATGTACTTCTACATAATGTTATACTAATTATTTTACTGTTTAATATTTAATATACTGTCAGAAAATTCTTTTTACAGATCCAGTATTGTCTGCCGATATTAAAATAATTTTTAGCGATCCACCAAAAATTTTAGATACTTAAAATTCTAAATAAAATTCAAGTGATATGAGACTTTACCTTTACACCATCAATTTAACGTTAAAATTATGTAAAGAAAACAATATAAAAGTAAGATTGTACTGTTCAATTAACAATTAAATAATAATGGTGTTACGGCGTTAAATATTAAGTAAATAAATTGAACCAATTGAATTCATGAAATATCAAATCAAATATATAACTACAGTCATACCTGCTCACAAGGCCCAATTCCCTCTTTACAAGGCTTTAATCTTACTTAGTACAGCAATGCAAATCAGAAAAAATCGATGTCCTTCTTCCACGCTGGTCTCCTTTTTGTTTTGTCTTACTTTAAGGTCATTTATTTTACAAAAATCATTATATTGCCTGATTTCCTTCAGCTCTTGGTTTTCATAAGGAAATTTTAATAAAAAAAAAAAATATGCTGACAATTTTGTCACGGATTGCTATGTGAAATGGCTTTAGAACGGTTGCTATGCCTTGTAAACAGGTTTGACTGTAGTTACTTATGATGAATTTATGATTTTAAACTTTTTCTAACATTAAATTGGTGGTCCTGAAAAGGACCGTTTGTTTGTTATTTTTACTAAATTATCAAAAAATAATTTAGGCACGTTCTCCACGGATGCGTCTTGCCAATTGGATATCTTTTGGCATGATTGTAACACGCTTGGCATGGATAGCGCACAAGTTGGTATCTTCAAATAATCCAACCAAATATGCCTCGCTGGCTTCCTGAAGGGCCAATACAGCTGAGCTTTGGAAACGTAAATCAGTTTTAAAATCTTGAGCAATTTCACGTACCAAACGTTGGAATGGTAATTTACGGATCAAAAGCTCAGTTGATTTTTGGTAACGACGGATTTCACGGAGAGCCACAGTACCAGGACGGTAACGATGAGGCTTCTTGACGCCACCAGTAGCTGGTGCGCTTTTACGGGCAGCCTTTGTTGCCAATTGTTTACGTGGTGCCTTGCCACCAGTCGATTTACGGGCAGTTTGCTTCGTACGAGCCATTTTGTGCTAAGAGTTATTCTTAATATGAGTGAACAGTTCAAGTGAAACACAATTCAGAAATGATTCATTCGAATATAGGTTTTTCGTATTTATACCTTCTGCCGTTACATCGTGTACAGCGTTAGAGGCGGAGCATCATTAACAATAATCAACAATTTTAATTGTATTTTTTTTTCTAATGTTTTTACTTTTAAATGAAAATAGCCTTAAAAAAAATTCCACAATTTGATTATAAACTAGCTATGTTTTTGTCTTTTATTTTATAGCTACAGATTATAATAATAGTAAATTTATACATATTTCAAAAATACTTGCCGACCAATGTCATTTCTATAGATACAAACTGTGTATCATACATAAATTTTATTAAAAATGTGTTTAATATTTACTTTTCTATAATAATTTTGAAAATCTTTCTTTTTTAATATGAAAAAGCTATTATTTAATATAAAATAAAATATATCAAATAACTAAATATGTAGTTTAAATTGTTAAAATTAATGATTTTATTTATTTTTATGATGGATTGGTTTGCTATATAAACGGCACGAATTGAATGTTTATGCATCAGTTTGTGAATACACTTCAATCTGTACACATCGTTGAAATACCTAATAAAAATTAAATATGACTGGACGTGGTAAAGGAGGAAAAGGCTTGGGTAAAGGTGGTGCCAAGCGTCATCGTAAAGTACTTCGTGATAACATCCAAGGTATCACTAAACCAGCTATCCGTCGTTTAGCTCGCCGTGGTGGTGTTAAACGTATTTCTGGTTTGATCTATGAAGAAACACGTGGTGTTTTAAAAGTCTTCTTGGAAAATGTAATCCGTGATGCTGTCACCTACACTGAACATGCCAAGCGTAAGACTGTAACTGCTATGGACGTAGTTTATGCTTTGAAACGACAGGGCCGTACATTGTATGGTTTCGGAGGTTAAGTTTACAAAACTTAAAAAAAAAAAAATATTTAAAAACCAACGGTCCTTTTCAGGACCACCACTTATATTTTTAAAATGTTGAAATCAATTATTAGCATTACTTTGTTTTTAATTCATAGCTTTTTTATTTGGCTTATGAATTATGTTGTATATTGGTATTTTTTTTTTTTAAACATAATATTATAATATGTTATTATTGTTACAAAAACGATAAATGCAGTTAAACCTGTTTACAAGGCATAGCAACCGTTGCAAAGGTTTGCTTCTTACAAGGCATTAGTTTCACATCGCAGGCCGTGACAAAATTGTCAGAATAATTTTTATTAAAATTTTCTAATGAAAACCAACACCTGATGGATATCAGAGAAAAATTGAAAGTGTGGCTTAGAAAAAAAAAGCCAAAATTAAGACAAAGCAAGAGATAGACCAGTGTGGGACGAGACCATTATTTATTTATTTTTTTGTTAAAACTTCTGCAATTTGTAAGTTTTAAGTGATTTTCATTCGGAAAATTTTTCTACCAGGCCTTGGCTTGGTGATGAGGAACATGGAGAACCGCTGATTACGCTAGGTAAGAAATATCTTAAATAAATTAAATCTATATGAAAAGTGAAACTTCAAAAAAGTAAACATTTTGCAGATTTTTCAATAAGGAATTTGCCCGGTGTATCGGATTCGCTCCAAACGCAATTTATCCAACTCTTCTGTCCACTAGAAGGCCTTTCCTGCCTATATTAGGTTCTGCGCCAATCTCTAAGTCGCGTAATTTGATGAAAAACTTTTCGAAAATCAGCACCAAAACAAACGAAAAAAATCTGCTTTGGCGATTGACTCAAAGGTAACATGATGGCTAGGCTTTGGCTCAACTTCAAGTGGGAAAATAAAAATTTGTGTTAAGGCGATCTAAATGGATTTCTTAACATCACGGACTATTTTTGGTAAATATATGCTTAGATCAAGCATATTACATCAAAATACGTTGCATTAACTTATTGCCTTTGAAGGAAAATCGTCAAATAAAATTTTTAAATTTTACATTTTCACGCAAACCATCAAGTTACCAATGAGTTAATCGCCAAAGCAGTTTTTTTTTCGTTTGTTTTGGTGCTGATCTTCTAGAGATTGGCGCAGAACCTAATATAGGCAGGAAAGGTCTTCTAGTGGACACAAGAGTTGAATAAATTGCATTTGGAGTGAATCCGAGACCCCAAGCAAATTCCTTATTGAATAATTATTAATAACGTTGTATTGGAAAGCATATGTTGTGCATAGCATGTGCCATGTAAAGTCAAAAACTGCTTAGTACAGTCTAGAGCCAACTTTTAGTAATAATATTGTTAGTCCTGAAAAGGACTGTTTATTACAAGTTTCTATCATTGATAAAATCTTGATACAAATTAAAGTGTTTTGAAGTAATATGTATTTACTTCTTCTTGGGTGCAGCTTTTTTGGCTGCTGGTTTTTTAGCCCCTGTTGCCTTTTTTGGTTTTGGTGTTTTAGGTTTTTTAGGAGCAGCTGCCTTTGGCTTAGTGGCTTTTTGTTTTGGAGCAGCCTTGACACTGCCTGCTTTTTTAGCAACTTTAGCTTTTGCAGCTTTAACTTTTTTGTCACCAGTTTTTGGTGCAGCTTTTTTAGCGGCAGGTTTCTTAGCTCCAGTTGCTGACTTCTTAACTTTCTTTTCGGCGGCCTTCTTTGGTTTCTTCGCCTTCTTTTCACCAGCTTCTTTAGTTTGTTTAGCTGGTAACTTGAATGAACCAGACGCTCCTTTTCCTTTGGTTTGAACCAATTTTCCGTTAGTGACAGCATTTTTCAAGAATTTTTTTATAAATGGAGCCAACTTATCTGCATCAACTTTGTAGTTGGCAGCAAGATATTTTTTGATAGCTTGAAGAGATGATCCATTTCGTTCTTTAAGACTTTTGATTGCTGCTGGGATCATTTGAGCTACTGGTGGGTGAGTTGGTTTTGCTTTAGGCTTTTTAGCTCCACCTGCAGCTTTTGCTTTAGCCTTCTTGGCAACAGGGGATTTGGCTGCTGGTGCAGCTGATGCTTCGACAACAGTATCGGCCATTGTTAAATTAAATATTGGTTTAGGAAAGAATATAACTTTGGATATTTGAAACGTTTCCATCCATTTTTGTTTCGTGTAGATATTGATTATGCTCAGAAAGAGAGGATACCAACATGAAAATTTTAATAAATACTGCTTGTGATTGTTTAAGTTTGGACATACATATATTATTTTGAGTTTTTATCTTTTTATTTAATTTTAAAATAATTATTTATTTAAATTTTGTATTCCTCAATGTATCATTATTAAAATTAATGTATTTTGAAAGCAGCTTTTTTGAATTTAATATATAAACTTTACATCTAATTGGTTAACACATAAAAGCTAATACAAAAGTTAGAAATAAATCTACTTGTTTTTAATTAAACTATTAAATATTAACTAAACGTGTTATTTGTTTTAAAATACTAATTCATTAATTTTTCAATAAACTCATCAAGTATTGCTATAATTTAAAAATTAATGTCGCAACAACGCTTTACAAAAGCCTAGTCTGGGTTCAAGTCAGTTACAATGATATATTACGTATTAAGTTTTTGATTTAAAAATTTTTAAATAATCACAAGAAATACAATAATAAATCTTCAATCATCTATAATTTATAACTTTAGATTTTTTAATTTTCATCATTATTAATTTCTATTATTTTCTTTATTTATGTTCGATACAAGTCTGATAGATGATAAGACATTTTATTATTATTTTATGATGGAGTATGTGATTTTTATATTGGTCTATTTATATTTTACTTTTCAGTAAAATTTAATATAATATTTAATATTTAATAAATTATGAAGTTTACAAAAATTTTATTTTACTATGACATTTAACTAACAAAAAAATGTTCAACATGAAAAACATTGGTTGTCAAATATATGTCAATTGTAAGCATATCATGAATAAAGAAGAGCATTAAAGCTAAAAATATATATATAAAACTTAATAATAATTGCGCCAAATTAACAGTATTATTATTAGTTTTGTTGTCTTTTTAATTTACAATCTATGGAAAAAAAAATATGCATGTAGTGTAAAGATAAGCGCAGACCTTCCATTTTTAGAGACCTTCATTTTGTACTACTGTTTAATTTTGTAGTAGAATTATTATCATTAATTATTTAATTAATATACTTTTATTTTATTTTTTTTTAACTTGGAAAGTGTCACTAACTCTACATCGTCAGTAGCTCTATTGTAAATAAATGATATAAAAGGAAAATCAACTATCCTCCAATTGTGAGTCATCATAATCAGAACACCGTTAAAACAATATAAGACTGCCGGAATCCAAATGTCATTTAAGCTGAAGCTGAGAGCGATAGAGAATTAATGAAAAAGTAAATCGTCAGAAGCCAGAATTAGGAGTAAAAGGAAATAATAATTATTAAAAACTAATAAAATAATAACCCGCTGTACAATAAAGAATAAGGAAATTTAGCACCAAAAGTTAGCATCTTAGATAAGGGTAAGTTATCGGTTTTATCTAAATAGAAAGTTTATTTTAATTATTTATTTATTTTTTTTTTTCTATTTTAATAACGCTTTTTTATGTTGAGAATAAGTTTACACCAACTTCTTATCATTTTTTTATTATTTGCTACACTAAGAGTCTCAGATATATGGATGCTTGAATATTTTTGTGAATTATAATAAACAGACATTATATAAGCATTCACCATACCCACTCAGCAACAAAAAATGAACCTCATAACGCATAATAAATGGATTCCCAGCTAGTGTATGTAGATATGTTATTTGTTTACGTTTTTTCATAAATATTATGAACGAAAAATTGAGAAAAGGTAATTCAAAAGATTCAAAATGAAGCTTATGAATGATTTAAACTTTTTTTAATTTGAATTGATAGTCCTGAAAAGGACTGTTTTTTTAAATAACTGTTAATCATTCCGGGCTTTATGTAGGCATTTACTTTGAGCTGGTGTATTTAGTAACAGCCTTTGTACCTTCACTGACGGCGTGCTTTGCTAATTCACCAGGCAACAACAAACGGACAGCCGTTTGAATTTCACGAGATGTGATGGTAGAGCGTTTATTGTAATGTGCCAAGCGACTGGCTTCAGCAGCAATGCGCTCAAAAATATCATTTACAAAACTGTTCATGATGCTCATTGCCTTTGATGATACACCAGTATCAGGGTGCACTTGCTTCAAGACCTTGTAGATGTAGATGGCATAAGATTCCTTTCGCTTATGCTTACGCTTCTTGTCCGACTTGGTGATGTTCTTTTGAGCCTTTCCGGCTTTCTTTGCAGCTTTACCACTTGCTTTTGGTGCCATTTTTAAAAACGATCGTTAGGTATGCTTGATAGATTCAAACTGATATTTTATGATCTACTTCACATTTCTTTTATACCAAATACTGTTTCGTGTAGTATGGTAAAATCTATAGCATACAGGCATACACCATACAATATGCAGAAATGACTGAATAAAAATAGTTTTTTAAATTTTATTTATTTATTTAAAAATTACAAAATATAATTACCATCATGATAATTTTTTTATAAAAATAAATTGAGATCGAAAAAAATCTGATACCTATTTTTTATTTATATTTTAACAAAATACCTTTTTAAAAATCAACACGCCCATTTTATTTGTATGGAACAATGTTAAGGTATATAAAGCTAGTAAAACCATATATTGGTATCATTATTTTGTTGAGCGTTGATAAACACAAAACAGAAATAAAAAAATTCATACAAAATGTCTGGACGTGGTAAAGGAGGAAAAGTTAAGAACAAGTCAAAGACGCGTTCAAACCGAGCTGGACTTCAATTCCCAGTTGGTCGTATTCATCGTTTGTTGCGTAAAGGAAATTACGCTGAACGTGTCGGTGCTGGAGCTCCAGTTTACTTGGCAGCTGTTATGGAATATTTGGCTGCTGAAGTACTTGAGTTGGCTGGAAATGCTGCTCGAGACAACAAAAAGACCAGAATCATTCCACGTCATTTACAATTGGCTATCCGCAACGACGAAGAATTGAATAAGCTTTTGTCTGGTGTAACCATTGCTCAAGGTGGTGTATTACCAAACATTCAAGCTGTTTTGTTACCAAAAAAGACTGAAAAGAAAGCCTAAATTATTATTTAATTATGATCTTTTCAAAAAAAAACAAAACCGTCCTTTTCAGGACGACCAATTTAATTAATTTTGAGTTATAAATCAAACACTTTTTATTACCTTACCGCTTACCGATGAAACCCCATTCGCCATTAGAAAAAAGTAACTTTGGTCCATTGATAAATTATTTTTGAAAACAAATACGCATATGCTATTGAAACAATATGCTATTGAATAACTGATTTTGATATGTTGCATTAATACTATAATAATTATTATTATAATATTTACTGTTCAATATGCACACGCAGATCCACGCACCTCTAGGTAATAACTGACCTGTACGACCTCGCGGATCGTGTTTTATTGATTATTTTGTGATTACCGGGTAAGAGTTGGTCGTCTTACCGGTGAAATTCTTAATGATCCTAATATAATTTAATTTGTATATGTACTTCTACATAATGTTATACTAATTATTTTACTGTTTAATATTTAATATACTGTCAGAAAATTCTTTTTACAGATCCAGTATTGTCTGCCGATATTAAAATAATTTTTAGCGATCCACCAAAAATTTTAGATACTTAAAATTCTAAATAAAATTCAAGTGATATGAGACTTTACCTTTACACCATCAATTTAACGTTAAAATTATGTAAAGAAAACAATATAAAAGTAAGATTGTACTGTTCAATTAACAATTAAATAATAATGGTGTTACGGCGTTAAATATTAAGTAAATAAATTGAACCAATTGAATTCATGAAATATCAAATCAAATATATAACTACAGTCATACCTGCTCACAAGGCCCAATTCCCTCTTTACAAGGCTTTAATCTTACTTAGTACAGCAATGCAAATCAGAAAAAATCGATGTCCTTCTTCCACGCTGGTCTCCTTTTTGTTTTGTCTTACTTTAAGGTCATTTATTTTACAAAAATCATTATATTGCCTGATTTCCTTCAGCTCTTGGTTTTCATAAGGAAATTTTAATAAAAAAAAAAAATATGCTGACAATTTTGTCACGGATTGCTATGTGAAATGGCTTTAGAACGGTTGCTATGCCTTGTAAACAGGTTTGACTGTAGTTACTTATGATGAATTTATGATTTTAAACTTTTTCTAACATTAAATTGGTGGTCCTGAAAAGGACCGTTTGTTTGTTATTTTTACTAAATTATCAAAAAATAATTTAGGCACGTTCTCCACGGATGCGTCTTGCCAATTGGATATCTTTTGGCATGATTGTAACACGCTTGGCATGGATAGCGCACAAGTTGGTATCTTCAAATAATCCAACCAAATATGCCTCGCTGGCTTCCTGAAGGGCCAATACAGCTGAGCTTTGGAAACGTAAATCAGTTTTAAAATCTTGAGCAATTTCACGTACCAAACGTTGGAATGGTAATTTACGGATCAAAAGCTCAGTTGATTTTTGGTAACGACGGATTTCACGGAGAGCCACAGTACCAGGACGGTAACGATGAGGCTTCTTGACGCCACCAGTAGCTGGTGCGCTTTTACGGGCAGCCTTTGTTGCCAATTGTTTACGTGGTGCCTTGCCACCAGTCGATTTACGGGCAGTTTGCTTCGTACGAGCCATTTTGTGCTAAGAGTTATTCTTAATATGAGTGAACAGTTCAAGTGAAACACAATTCAGAAATGATTCATTCGAATATAGGTTTTTCGTATTTATACCTTCTGCCGTTACATCGTGTACAGCGTTAGAGGCGGAGCATCATTAACAATAATCAACAATTTTAATTGTATTTTTTTTTCTAATGTTTTTACTTTTAAATGAAAATAGCCTTAAAAAAAATTCCACAATTTGATTATAAACTAGCTATGTTTTTGTCTTTTATTTTATAGCTACAGATTATAATAATAGTAAATTTATACATATTTCAAAAATACTTGCCGACCAATGTCATTTCTATAGATACAAACTGTGTATCATACATAAATTTTATTAAAAATGTGTTTAATATTTACTTTTCTATAATAATTTTGAAAATCTTTCTTTTTTAATATGAAAAAGCTATTATTTAATATAAAATAAAATATATCAAATAACTAAATATGTAGTTTAAATTGTTAAAATTAATGATTTTATTTATTTTTATGATGGATTGGTTTGCTATATAAACGGCACGAATTGAATGTTTATGCATCAGTTTGTGAATACACTTCAATCTGTACACATCGTTGAAATACCTAATAAAAATTAAATATGACTGGACGTGGTAAAGGAGGAAAAGGCTTGGGTAAAGGTGGTGCCAAGCGTCATCGTAAAGTACTTCGTGATAACATCCAAGGTATCACTAAACCAGCTATCCGTCGTTTAGCTCGCCGTGGTGGTGTTAAACGTATTTCTGGTTTGATCTATGAAGAAACACGTGGTGTTTTAAAAGTCTTCTTGGAAAATGTAATCCGTGATGCTGTCACCTACACTGAACATGCCAAGCGTAAGACTGTAACTGCTATGGACGTAGTTTATGCTTTGAAACGACAGGGCCGTACATTGTATGGTTTCGGAGGTTAAGTTTACAAAACTTAAAAAAAAAAAAATATTTAAAAACCAACGGTCCTTTTCAGGACCACCACTTATATTTTTAAAATGTTGAAATCAATTATTAGCATTACTTTGTTTTTAATTCATAGCTTTTTTATTTGGCTTATGAATTATGTTGTATATTGGTATTTTTTTTTTTTAAACATAATATTATAATATGTTATTATTGTTACAAAAACGATAAATGCAGTTAAACCTGTTTACAAGGCATAGCAACCGTTGCAAAGGTTTGCTTCTTACAAGGCATTAGTTTCACATCGCAGGCCGTGACAAAATTGTCAGAATAATTTTTATTAAAATTTTCTAATGAAAACCAACACCTGATGGATATCAGAGAAAAATTGAAAGTGTGGCTTAGAAAAAAAAAGCCAAAATTAAGACAAAGCAAGAGATAGACCAGTGTGGGACGAGACCATTATTTATTTATTTTTTTGTTAAAACTTCTGCAATTTGTAAGTTTTAAGTGATTTTCATTCGGAAAATTTTTCTACCAGGCCTTGGCTTGGTGATGAGGAACATGGAGAACCGCTGATTACGCTAGGTAAGAAATATCTTAAATAAATTAAATCTATATGAAAAGTGAAACTTCAAAAAAGTAAACATTTTGCAGATTTTTCAATAAGGAATTTGCCCGGTGTATCGGATTCGCTCCAAACGCAATTTATCCAACTCTTCTGTCCACTAGAAGGCCTTTCCTGCCTATATTAGGTTCTGCGCCAATCTCTAAGTCGCGTAATTTGATGAAAAACTTTTCGAAAATCAGCACCAAAACAAACGAAAAAAATCTGCTTTGGCGATTGACTCAAAGGTAACATGATGGCTAGGCTTTGGC
>CAYLKB010000026.1:12251-16661 GCA_964384165.1 uncultured Methanosarcinales archaeon | reverse complement strand
TTTATATATTTTATTCTGCTTAAAACTTTTAAACTCCGAACGGAGCTTTTTTTAAGAAAAACTCAAAAATCACTAAAAATTGAGATTTTGAGAATTTAAATTTTTATTAATTATAGAATTCAAATGAAAGTTTTAATTTTAAACTTAATTTTTTATAAAAAAATTTTATTTTGAAACAAAAAGGTTCATCTACTGTTATCTAAACTAATTATTATACCAATATAACAGATAAATCTCCTTCATCCCTTCATAATAATTATTAAATTTTATAAAACCTCAAAATTGTTAAAATAGTATATGAATAATAATTCAAATCAGGCAAACAAAGAAGGTTACATTTTAAGAAAAGAAAACCTCAACATCTTTCTAGAAATACTAAAAGAATATGGTGAAATAATAGCTCCTGTAAAAGATGAAGAATGGCTCAGAATGAAACCGATAGACAATGCTGACCAAATAACATGGCAGGGAATTTCATGGTATACATCAAAAAAATATGCATTTCCTGAAAAACAAACTATATTCAAATTCAATGGAACAAAACTTGAAAAATTCAGTGATTTTCCAAAAAGAGTTTTATTTGGATTAAGACTATGTGACTTGAATGCTTTTGATATAAACGACAAATTATTCTTAAACCAAAAACCTGCTAATCACAACTACGAGAATTACAGAAAAAACCTCACTTTAATAGGTCTTTGGTGCAACACTCCTCAAGACAAATATTGTTTCTGCGATTCAATGGAATTAAAACATTATTATGATTTATGCCTTTATGACAGAGGTAATTTCTTCCACATAAAAACTGGCTCTGACAAAGGAAATGAAATACTATCTAAATTAAATCTATCCCAAGATGAAGACTTTCAAAAAGACTGGCCTGACTGTGAAATGAAACTTTCAACAAAAGATATCAAAAAATTCTTTGAAAAAGATGAAGTTTGGAAAAAAGGAAGCGATGATTGTCTAAGTTGCGGTGACTGTACAACACTTTGTCCAACATGTCTTTGCTTTGATGTTGAGGACGAAGCTGAAATAGATTTAAAATCAGGAACAAGATTTGCAAAATGGGACTCATGCATGTACAAACATTTTACTCTAGTAGCAGGCGGTCATGTTTACAGAAATACAAGAATAAATAGATTTAAACATAGAATTTATCATAAACTTCAATACTTTCCAGAAAAATACAACCAATTCATGTGCACAGGTTGCGGAAGATGTATAAGAGGATGTCCAACAAAAATAGACTGGATATCTCTGATAAATGAAATGAATGAAGAAAAAAAAGGTGAAAACTAAAAAAATGGAATTCTCAAAAAATATTCACATGTCAGAAGCAGATGTTAAATTCTATCCTGTAAACAAAATTACAAAACAAACAGATGATGAATACCTACTCAAATTTAATGTCCCTATAGAACACGACCCAGGCCAATTCATGCAGTTATCTCTCCCAGGAATAGGTGAAGCTCCAATTTCAATATGTTCATACTCAAAAAATTATTTTGAAATGTCTGTAAGAATGGTTGGAAATATGTCAACTCATATATGCAAACTAAAAGAAGGTGACTTTATAGGTATCAGAGGCCCTTATGGAAAAGGATATCATTTAAAACAATTTGAAGGTAACAATGTAATAATTATAGGTGGAGGTTGTGGGACAGCCCCTGTTAGAGGAATAATAGAATATATATTAAAAGACAGATACAATTTCAAAAAAGTTGACATTTTCTTTGGTTTTAGAGAACAAAAAAATATTTTATTTGAAAACGAATATGATGACTGGAAAAAAGCTGGCATGGACATTGATATTGTCCTAAGTGAACCACATGACCACCCAACAGCAAAACATGGTCTTTTAACAGATATAATTGACTCTCCTGCAACAAACGATAATAGTAATAAAATTGTATTTGTATGTGGCCCACCTCCAATGATAAAAGCAGTTTGCAACGCTCTACTTGAAAAAGGTTTCAATATGAACCAAATATATATTTCAGAAGAAAGACAAATGAAATGTGCTGTTGGAAGATGCGGTCATTGTATGATAAATGGCAAATACTGTTGTACTGATGGGCCAGTTTTTAGATACGACGAATTATATGGTGAAAGTGAGGGGTATAGATAAAAATGAATGAAACACAAAACATCTCAAAAGAAAAAAAGAAAAAATTAAAAGTAGGAATCTTTGGAATTACAGGTTGTATGGGATGCCAACTTAACATTTTATATCAAAAAGATATTATGGCTATTCTAGATGCAGTAAATCTTGCAGCATTTCCTGTTGGAAAAGAAATGAATATAGAAGATGATGATTTTGACATAATATTTCTTGAAGGAGTAGTTGTTGATGAAAAAGACTTAAAAGAATTAAAAAAATATAGAAGTATGACAAAAAAATTAGTAGCAATTGGGGCATGTGCTACCGACGGGTGCGTACCTGCAATTAAAAATTTCATAAACAATAAGAATATTGAAAAATCAGTTTATGCAGAAAATGAAATTTTAAAATACAAATCCCTTGACCCAAAACCAATTGATGATTTTGTTCAAGTTGATGGATACATAAGAGGATGTCCAATGGACAAAGTAGAATTCTTAAATTTCATGAAACAAACTCTTCTTGAAAAAGACTTTAAAACATATGAAAAACCAATTTGTTATGAATGTAACCTTAGAGAAAGAGGATGTCTTCTTGAAAAAGGAATAGAATGTCTTGGCCCTGTAACCTATGGAAACTGCTCAGTGATGTGTCCTCTAGACAATTATCCATGTGTTGGATGTAGAGGCCCATACCCCGATGCTAACTATGAAGCATTCTTCAAACTTCTAAGAGACAAAGGTGTTTCAAAAGACAAGGTATTTACTCATTTAAACAGATTTGCAGGTATTAAATTTCAAAGAGCAATGGAAAAACAAGAAGAAGAAATGGAAAAAACTGGAGAACATGCATGCTTTGACATGTTTTGCAGAGTTTCAAAAGAAAAATTACAAAAAAAAGGAAGTAATTGTTGGGGGAACTAAAATGGATGAAGAAAAAAGTACAAAAAAAATAACTTTAAATCATGTAACTAAAGTTGAAGGCCACGCAGAAGTCGACGTATCAATTAAAGATGGAAAAATCGAATATGCACATGTCCACTCTGTTGAAGGTGCAAGATACTTTGAAGGCCTAATCAAAGGAAGAAAATACGATGAAGTAACACTTATAACTTCAAGAATATGTGGAATCTGCTCTTGTGGTCACACAATAGCTTCAATAAAAGCAATAGAAAGTGCCCTAGGAATAACACCAAGCCACCAAAGCGAACTTCAAAGAGAACTTATAACAATAGGTGAAAGAATAAGGTCTCATGCATCTCACATTTACTTTTTTTCCCTACCAGATTACTTAGGATATGAAAGTGCAATTGCAATGGCAAAAGACTACAACCAACAAATAAAAGACTGCCTTGAAATTGTAAAAGTAGGAAACGATTTAGTAGAGTTAATTGGGGGAAGAGACATGCACCCATATGTCCCAGTTGCAGGAGGATTTACTATAACAAAACCACAAGAAGAATACAACAGAATATTAACTGAATTAAAAGAAATAATTCCTAGAGTAAAAGACACCATTAAATTATTTGCATCACTTAAAGTCCCACAGTACCAAAAAGAAGACACAGTATTTTTTTCCATTGAAAACCACGACTCATTTCCTCTATTAACAGGAGATTTAATAACAAATACTGGAATAAGATTCAAAAAAGAAAACTATCTAGACTTCTTAAAAGAATACTTCCATGAAGGTTCAACTGCAAAATTTGCAAGTATAGAAGGAAAAGAGTTCATGACAGGAGCTCTTGCAAGGATAAACAACTCATTTGACAGACTCTCCCCTAGCACAAAACAAATAATAAATGAATTAAACATCAACCTACCCTCAAAAAATCTCTTTGACAACAACTTAGCTCAAGCCTTAGAAATACTTCATTGGCTGGAAAGAGGAATAGAAATTCTTGAAAACAATAAATTCGTCCAAGAAGAACCAATAAAACCCCAACTTGGAGACAAAGAAGAATACAGAGGAGTAGGAGTAATCGAAGTACCAAGAGGAATTTTATTTCACGACTACACATTCAACAAAGAAGGTTATCTTGTAAAAGCAAACATTATAACTCCAACAGTACAAAACCTAGCAGACATGGAAATAAACATCAAAACATATCTAAATGAAGTCCTTGAAATAAACCAAGAAAAAACAAAAGAAGAACTTCAATTGGAGATTGAGAAAATGATAAGAGCATTCGACCCATGTTTTAGTTGTTCAACACATTTCCTAAAAGTAAATTGGAATGATAAATAATTAAAATAATAAAAAAATAATTATAATATTAAAAATAATAATAATATTATATTTTCAAT